>JBCBSO010000408.1:0-4215 GCA_039819205.1 Actinomycetota bacterium | reverse complement strand
CAAAAACTCCCCACCCAACCCCACACACCCAGACGCCGCCGTCACCCGCGGCTCCAACTGCGCCACCACACACCCATCACCCACCACCGAATCACCCGACAAACACCCCAACCCATCACCAGACCCCGACACCACCAACGACTCATCCACCAACCCCACCGACCGCGACACCGCCACCACATCATCAACACCACGCCCACGATCGACAACTACACCCGAACCCGACAACACACCACCAGCCCCAACCCCCCCCCCACCAGCCAGCGACGCATCAACCACACCACTACCCACACCCAACCGAGGCACCACCAACACCCCAACCACCAACCCACACACCAACAACCCAACAATCAGGCCACGCACCCGCAGGAGGTTCACAGCAGTCATCTCCCCCACCCTCGCGACTCCACCTCGCCGTCAGTCCGCTGTCTGCGGGCGGGCATTGGCTCGGCGGCGGACGATCAGACCGACGCCGAGTAGTCCGGCGGCGACGAGCAGGATGATCGCGATACTCGTACCGGTAGCAGGGAGCGGACCGCTCGGGTCCCCCGGTGGTTCGGTCGATGGCGTGCCACCACCGTCGCCGGGCGACGGTACGGTCGCTGCGGTGGTTGTCGACGGCGCTGCCGTGGTCGCCGTTGATGTCGACGAGGACGGCTCGGTGGTGGCGGGCACCGTCGTGTCGGGCACGGTGGAATCCGACACATCGGTCGTCGACGGATCGGTCGGCGGCGGTTCGACCCCGAGCTCGACTGGCCCGATCTCACAAAAGCCGCCTTGCGGCCGGGTGAGGCCGAGCTGATCGGTGCTGACGCCAGCCGCATCGCCCAGGAAACAGTCACCGGCGGGGATCACATCCACGAGCGGCCCATCGGCCGACGGAACGCGGACGCCTTCCTCCAGTGCGCCGAGCGCGCCCAGACCCGGATCACCCGCACCTTGCACGTCGGTCCCGGCGACGAACCCACAACTGGTATCTCCGCCGAAGTTGTAGCCGCCCGACGAACCGACATCGGCCGAGCAGTCCGGCGCGCCGCCCTGTGCTTCGGCGACGACCGACGCAGTCGAGCGATCACCGCGCTTGAACAACACGTTGGCCGAACCGGTCTCCGCCGAGTTCGCCGTGACCGCCGAGTACACCAACGACAGTTCGCCGGCTGCGTTGACACCGCCGTGCGCCGACATCGGTCCGGCGGCAGCATTGGCGTGAACCGTGGAGTTCACGATATCGAACGCACCGTTCGACACCGCCGCACCGAAGGTGCCGCCGCCCGATTGCCCACCCGCCGCAGCGGTGTTGCCCGACACGGTCGAGCGTTGCACGAGCAGCCGTTCGTTGATGAACAGGCCGCCGCCGCTGCCTCCTGCCGATGGTGCGCCCTCGGCCGTGTTGTCGGCGACGACTGAGTCGACGATGTCGGTCGGGCCGTCGGAATAGATGCCTCCACCGCGGCCCGACCAGATACCGGTGCCGGCACCAGCCGTGTTGCCAGTCACCATCGATGCCTCGACGCGCAGCGCCGCGTCGCTTGCCACGCCGCCGCCAGCGCCACCGAGGTCGCCGTCAGCCCGGTTGCCGGTGACTACGGACTGCACCAGCGTGAGCGCACCAGCCGAGAAGATTCCGCCGCCGAAACCCTCGTCGACGCCCGCATCGAGGGCGCCGCCGGTCACGGTGAGGTTGCGAATCTCGAGACTGCCGTCGTCGTTGGTGATCACCCGTTCGCCTACGCACGTTTGGGTCAACGTGAACCCGGCGCCGTCGACCACGAGCGCGACTGCGCCCCCCGGTCGCGCCAAGGTCCCGGGACTGCAATCGGTGAGCGACACGTCGGCGCCGAAGGTGACCTCGGTCTCGTTGCTGTCGGCAAACGCCGCGCGCAACTCCGCCTCGGAATTGATCGTCACCGCAGCGACCTGTCCGGGTTGCACCGCCACTGCGGCCATCACCGCAACGACACCCGCTCCAGCAATCGCCAGCCAACGGCGGACAGAATTGTAAGCCACACCGCCCCTATGGGCCCCACCAAGCATGAATCGAGAACGTATCTCATGGCGCTCGACCGCGTGGAGTCTGCGACCGGCCGCCGATGTACGAGCGAGCGGGCTTTGGTACGTTCAGCCACGGGCGGGTGCCGCCGACGGACACTCTTGGTCTCTTGCTACGTCGAAGGATGTCGAATGTCGAAGGACGTGAACGCTGGATCGAGCGGGCGCACGAGCAAGGCACGCAGCGCGACGACGAGGCGCGCAACGCTCGTCGCGGCGCTGGTGGCGACGATGGCGGGGACGATGGTGGCGACCGGAGTCAGCACTCCGAACGCGCCGGTGTCTGCAGGTTCGCCGGTTGTCACCGCTGACGACGGGTCGTGCACGGCCGAGGCGATCGGATCCGCCGGAGACGTGTATGTGGTCTGTGAGCTGTCGACATCGGCCAGCGCGGTCGACCTGGCGATGCTGCCGGGGTTCACCGCGGGGTCCGACTCGCCGGTGTGGATCCAGGCATGGGGCGGCACTGGCGGCACCGGTTCGACCACCGAGTTCAATGCCCCGGAGCCCGGCGGCGCGGGGGGCTTCACTCAGCTGGTGACCTCGCTCGATGAGTACGAGAGCAACTACGGATCGACGACGTTGCACTACGCGCTTGGCAAGGCCGGCAGGAACGACATCCCCAACAATTCGGGGCAACTACCGACCGGGGGAAGCGGCGGCGCCGCGACCATCCTCACCTCGGTCGACCCGACCGTGACGGCACTGGATCTCGAGTCCAACGTGGTCGCGATTGCCGGTGGAGGCGGCGGTGGGAACATGTTCGGGCCCGGACCCGGCGGCGGTCAGGGTGGCGTTGCGCTGTCCAACTCGACCGGCAGCCCTGCGGGTCAGGGCGATGACACCTATGGCGGCGGAGGCGGCGGCAACGGCATCGGAGGCGTCGCGCCGGCAGTACCGAGCGGCACCGTCGACGGCGTTTCCAACCAGCGCGGCGTCGATGGAGCGGACGGGATCGGCGGCACCGGCGGCAGTATTCCCGGCGGTGCGGTTCCCACCGAGTGGCTGAACGTCTCCGGGTTGACCGAGTCGCTCGACGGTGCGGGAGCTGGCGCACGCATCACGAACGACGATGGGGGACTTCGGGCCTCCGGCGGCGGAGGCGGCGGTTGGGGCGGCGGCGCCTCGGGCGGATACATCGTCGACGAGTCTTCGGGCCTGGTGCTGGACTACGCGGGCGGCGGCGGTGGAAGCTTCGTCGCCGCATCGTCAGTGGCCGACCCGAACGCTCCGACAACGGCGCCAGATCCGCCGGGCGGCGTGAGCCACGGTGCGGTTCGTGTGGCCACCAAGCTCGACTTCCAGACGACGTTCTGCCGTGAGGACGTACTGGCCGGGCAGGAGGGGTTCCGTTGCATCGTGCCGTTCAACTGGCAGTTCCAGCTGCCCGCGGCATTCACGGGGCCGGAGTGGCTGGTGACGTTGCAAGCGTTGGGTGGCCGTGGCGGAAACGGTGGAAACGGTGGACGCGCCCAAACGACGCGTACCACCACCGGACTCGCCGGGACCACCTTGTACGCGTGGGTTGGTGCACAGGGCGTGGAGTCGGCGAGCCATGGTGGGGGCGGCGGCGGTGCCACGGTGTTGTCGACGATGCCGGACCCATTCGACGGGGAACAGGACGGCAAGCTGAGTCCACATCTGTTGTTGGTCGCCGGCGGCGGTGGCGGTGGAACGGCGTTGAACCCGTGCATCGACCTCGGCAGTGACCAGCCGTTCAAGGGAGGGCACGGCGGCGTCGCGGTCAGCAAGGGTGGCGTCGTTCGCGGCAACGGCGGGAACGGGCAGAGCCTCGGCGGTCAGGGCGCAACGCACTCGAACGCTGTGTGGAGCGGCGGTGGCGGTGGCTCCGGTGCCGGCAACTCGGGAGGCTCGGGGCCGAGTGGTCTCACCTTCGAGGGCGGATATGGCGGCGATCAGACGAACTCGCGAGCAGCGACAGTGTCGTCGTCGCTGACATCGACACCGACCACCAACGGCAGCACCACGGTCAGGCCAGCAGGCGCCGGCGGGAGCGGTACCTGCCAGGGCGGTGGCGGCGGCGCTGGAGCGGGCGGCGGTGGCGGGGGTGCCGGCGGGTCCGGCTCCGCGGACAACCAGATCAACCAAGGTGGTGGCGGGGGCGGCGGCGGTTCGTTCGCCGAGGCCTCCGACGTCACCTCGAAC
>JBCBSO010000407.1:0-4238 GCA_039819205.1 Actinomycetota bacterium | reverse complement strand
GGCGTGAACATCTTCTCGTTCGACGGCACCGTCACCACCGGCGTGCACGTCTACGACACCCCCCTCGCCGGCAGCACCGCCGGCGCCGAGAACGCCAACAGCACCTTCTTCAAGCGTTGGACCCAGGGCGCGATCGACACCTCGAACGGCGGCCTGATCATCCCCGCGATGATCGACGCCGATGCCGTCCGCGCGACGCAGCCCCGCATCGCCAACGTCATCAACCCCGTCACCCAGAACCTCGAGCCCTACGTCATCTTCGGCGCCGGCTTCTCCAGCGACGATGACGCGGCCTTCGACGGCGTCGATGACAACCTGACCTCGATCATCGGCGGCTCGAACAACGCTCGCTACTTCTTCATCGAAGGCATCGACAACGACGCCGACGCGTTCGGCCTGTCGTCGCAAGAGCGGGCGATCCGGGCGTGGGAGGAAGACCGCTTCGCCGGGCAGTACATCACGATCGAGGCGCCCGACGCCGACGAAGACGGCAATCTGCTCGAGACGACCCACACGGTCGCCCGCGACGAGGGGCTGCGTGAGACGTCGCTCGAGAAGCTGGCCAACCTGAAGCCGGTCGCCCGAGAGAACGGCGTGCACACGGCGGGCAACGCGTCTCAGATCTCCGACGGGGCCGCCGCCGTGCTGATCATGACCGCCGCCAAGGCCGACGCGCTGGGGCTGACCCCGCGGGCGCGCATCGTCGACACCTGCCTGGTCGGCGTCGACCCGGAGTTCATGCTCACCGGGCCGATCGACGCCACCCAGAAGCTGCTCGCGCGTACCGGGCTGTCGATCGACGACATCGACCTGTTCGAGATCAACGAGGCCTTTGCGTCGGTGGTCTTGGCGTGGGCCAAAGAGGTCGGCGCCGACCTCGACAAGACCAATCCCAACGGCGGCGCGATCGCCCTTGGCCACCCCCTCGGCGGCACGGGAGCATTCTTGCTGACCAAGGCGCTCTACGAACTGGAGCGTTCAGAAGGCCAGTACGGCCTGGTGTCGATGTGCTGCGGCGGCGGCCTAGGCACCGGCACCATCATCGAACGCCTCTAACCCACTCCGAAAAACCGGGGATTTCCGGCGCCTCGCGCCGGATTTCTACACAATTTCGGTGGATCACGGGTCGCGTGCGCCGGTCGCGGTAGCGATTGGCGGATGCGTGGAGTGCTGGCGCTGGTACTCGTCGGAGCGATCTCGTCGTGCGCGGCCGCCGATGATCCCGACGACGGAGCCGCTGCCGTGGTCGAGATCATCGATGGCGACACGCTCGTGGCCCGGTTCGGGAGTCGAACCGAAACGATCCGACTGATCGGCATCGACACCCCCGAAACCGTGCACCCCGACCGACCCGTCGAGTGCTTCGGACCCGAGGCCACGGCCTTCCTCACCGACCTGCTACCGCCGGGAACGGGCATCCGCGTCCATCGCGACGTCGTTGCCCGCGATCACTTCGATCGCCTACTCGGGTACGTGTACCGGACCAGCGACGGTCTCTTCGTCAACGCGGAGATCATCGCCCAGGGCCTCGGCCGCCCGTTGTCGATCGCCCCGAACGACATCTACGCCGTCGAGTTCGTCAAGCGGGCGACGGAGGCTGAACGCGCCAACCGGGGTGTGTGGGCCGCCTGCCGCGCTGGGCGGTAGCGTCAGCGCCGTGCCCGACGAGCCGACACTCGCCGAACGGCTCGGCTACGACCGCGACGCCCGTTTGGTGATCATCTCCTGCGATGATCTCGGTCTGTCGCACGCAGCGAACCTCGGCGTGTACCAGGCGATGCACGAGGGGTGCGCCACCGCCACCTCGTTGATGGTCCCCGCACCCTGGGCCGCTCATGCGGCCTCGCTGGCCACTGCCGCCGACGACGTCGGCGTGCACCTGACACTCAATGCTGAACACGCCCTGTACCGGTGGGGGCCGATCACCCACGCGCCGTCGCTGCTGTCGGGCGAAGGTGGGTTTCCGCGCACGCTGGCCGATCTGTGGGAACACGCCGACCATCGGGAGGTGCTGCGCGAGCTACGCGCCCAGGTCGAACGGGCCTACGCGTGGGGCGTCGATGTCACCCACCTGGCACCACACCTCTCGGCGATCACGCTGCGCCCGGAGTTCTTCGACGTCTATCTCGACTTGGCTGTCGAGTTCAGCCTGCCGATTCGGCTGCCGTCGACGATCTCGGCCGAACAGGCCGGGTTTCCGTTCCGTGATCTTGCCGCCGAAGAAGGCGTGGTGTTCCCCGACCACTTCGATCACGACTGGCGAGCCGGCAGCACCGCACGGGTCCTCGCCGCGATCGACCAGCTCGATCCCGGGGTGACCGAGATCCACATTCAGCCCGCCGCCGACACGCCCGAGGTGCGGGCGATGACCGACGACGCCACTGGTTGGATCGCCGACCTCGAGTTGGCCCTCAGCCCGGAGCTGTGTCGGGGGTTGGAAGAGCGCAACGCAATTCCGATCGGCTACCGGGCACTGCGCGACGCAATGCGTGGCCGCTGAGACGTCTTAGATCTGCGTCGCCAGCTCGGCTAGCGCAGCATCGGCGGCGCCCGACTTCAGCGCGTCGAGGATGGCCCCACTCGGCCCGCTCGCCTTGAGTACGCCGCGCATGAACCCCACCGTGGCGTCGAAGCCGTCGGCGGTCACGTCAGCGGCCGGAATCGTAAACACGACGTCGGCGTCGTCGGCGCCCGTCACTCGTTCGTCTCTCTTGGCAACGACGATGCGGTACTGCACCGTGCTCACGATGCGCCCGCCGCAGCCGCCGCAAGATCGATGTCGGGCACCCCGGCAAACAGGTCGCGCTCGCCGTTGTCGGCCGGGATCGGGCCGCTCAGAGAGCGGGCGAGGATCCAGTCTTCCCACGGATAGATCTCGGCGAGCTGCTCGTCGCTGAGGCCAAACCACCACCCGGCGTTGGGGTCGACCTGGGTGGCGTGCGCGCGCAGCGCGCCGGTACGGGCCGCCATGTGAGCGGTGACGTCGATGCGGGTGGTGATGCGGTGGTCTTGCGACGGCCGATCGAGCCAGTCCTGTTCGAACGGCGACTCACCCTTCAACTCGAGCATCTTGTGGTGCACGGCGAGGAGACGCTCCTTCGACCACACCGAGTAGTACAGCTTGAGCGGCGTGTACGGCGTGCCAGCCTCGGGATACCACTCGGGATCGCCTGCCCGTTCGAAGGCGAGCACGGAGATGTCGTGGACGCGCAGGTGATCGGGGTGCGGATACCCCTTCTGGTCATCGCCGTAGGTGATGATCACCTGCGGGCGCGTGCGGCGAATTTCGGCGACGAGCCGGCCCGTGGCCTCGTCGATGTCGGCCTGGTGGAAGCAGTCGGGATGCTCGTTGGGCGGCGAGTCGGCCATGCCCGAGTCTCGATAGCCAAGCATGATCACCTCGTCGAAGCCGATGACCTCGGCCGACTTGGCCAATTCGCCGGCGCGCGCGGCGACCACCGCAGCCTTCTCCTCCTCTGGCGTCATCCCATGGAACGGCCGACCGGGTTCGCGCAATGAGGGGTTCTGCAGCTCACCCTCTTCGCCTCCGGTGCAACACACCAGCACGGTGTGAGCCCCGAGCGCGTGGTACTTGGCCAGCGTGGGGGCACCCTTCGACGCTTCGTCGTCGGGGTGGGCGTGGACGGTCATCAACGTCGGTCGCTCGCTCACCGCAACGAGGATATCTGTGCATTGGTGATCCATCCCGATGCGGATCCCCTACGCTCCGGACGGGTGAGGCGAGCTCTGGCGGGCGGCGGTGCCGCCCCGTACACACCACTGCTGTCGATGGCCGTTGTCGTCCTGGTTGCGCTCGTCGCCCTCGCTGCCTGCGACACCAACGATGGCACGACCCTGTCGACGCCCGACCCTGCGCTGATCACCACCGCGCCGCCGACCACGGTCGATCCAACGGCGAGCACCGCCGAGCAGATGCTCCCCGGCGATGATGCGGCCGCGATCGACGATCCGCTCAGTGACGAGCCGTTGAATTCAGTGGCGATCACCGAGCCGAACGGCACGGCGAACGACGACGGCGCGGCTACCCCCTCCACCGCCGCCAACGGTGGTGGGACGACCGGCGACTTCGAGATCATCGGCCCGTGGGTCGACGGGGCGCCCATCGACACCCTGTACACCTGCGACGGGGCCGACGTGTCGCCGGCGATCAGCTGGGTTGGCGTACCCGAGGGCACGTCGGAGTTGGCGTTCGTGATGGTCGACGACACCACCGAGGA
>JBCBSO010000406.1:0-4252 GCA_039819205.1 Actinomycetota bacterium | reverse complement strand
GACGTCGAACAGAGTCAGGCGATTCTCGCCGCAGCATTCTCTCAGCAATGGCCCACCAATCGCGGATCGGAGTTCCCAGCGCGCCGACGGGGACTGCGCCGAAACGCAACTCCGACTCCTCCACGTAGGTGTGCAAGCCCGGCCCGAGGCGCTCCCTCACGTTGTCACTGGCCGCCGCTGTCATGAGCAGGTAAGTCAGCTGTTGGGGGTTCCGCGGGGCGATGAAGTCGGTTGGCGGAGGACGGTCTCTCTCGTTCTCGGGCTGAGCCGCCTGAAGGTGCTCCGCTCGCGCATCGACGAGTTCAAGCTGCTCATTGGTCAACCGCCCAACTGAGCTCGCGGCCAGGAAGAAGCCGTAGTCGAGGCCGATGCGCTCGAACAGCAGGCCGGCTCGATGAAGGAGCGAGCGCGCCCGAGTCGGCTGCAGCATCAGTGCCCACTCGGCCGCGTCCCGCAGAGCCGACGCGGCGTCCGCGACAGCAATCCAGGTGCTCCCGTCGAGAGGCCCGGAGCCCTGAACTCCCGCGGCGTCCACTTCCGCAAGGACACCGAACGAGTGGGCTTCTAGGTAGTCGACAGTATGCCCGAGCGCTGTCGGATCGATACCGATCTCCAGCACCTCCTCGGCGTTCACAGGATCAGTTCCCGTACGTTCGAAAGCTGATCGGGAGGAGTGAACCGAGGGTTGTCATGGCGCCATACCAATGAGAACGGTGTCCTCGACCGCGGACGCTCCCAGCGTGCAATCGACTCGAGCTGGTTGTCCGGCACGATGATCTTTGCAGTGATCTCTCCCTCTGGCTGGAATGCGGAGTAACTCCGGTAGCTGTTGAGGTCACGGATCTCCTCGCCCACAGCCTCGACCGTCACGGAGGGACGAGGAGCGATCAGGTGCCAACACGTCACGAGGTACGCAACATTCAGCTGGCCGAACTTGCTGCCAAAGTGCAGTGCAGTCCGGCGAGCGCCTCGCACACGATTCGCGCGTGCTGCGGCATCTCGCTCAACGGTCCCGGCCGACAGCGAGATGAATGGGCTGTGATTGCTGAATGGCTCGTTGGTCGATGGATCGATCCGCTTGAAATGATTGATGTGCCAGTCCAAGTTCCGGTCCGTGAGCTTTGCCCGTACGGCCGGAGGGCTGATCCAGTGCACCGTGCGCCACCAATTGCACATCAGACCCTGCGCGTCGTCGATGATGCCACGCGCAGCTGCGTCGTCCGGCAGTTCCAGCCCTTTCAAGCACCATTGAACGATCACGTACGGTCCCCTCCACTGCACCCGTTTGCACCCGCGATTCTGCCCCCTTGGGCACGCCGAGTACAGCCGAGTTTCCCGGCCTGGCAGAATGGTGTTCGGCGTGGGGTTCGGTCGTCGCCAGTCGAACTCGGCCCCAGGCCCGGACTCTCCGACGAGCGCAGGAAACCGTTGCCGGAACGTCGCGTCCTCGGTTGCTGATGTCGCGGCCCTAGGTCTCACGAGGTCCATCAGCCAAGAGCGGTAGCGGTGGACCCTGCCGTCCTCCTACAGCCGACCACGTCGCGGGGCGGCCTCAAGGCGCGCTGCGGATCTGGCGTGTTCACGAACCCGATCCTTGGCCAGCGTCGAGGCCCGCCACTTCTACCGATTCTTCTACCGGACGGGTTGAAACCGGGTGGAAGCGGTCGGCACGTTACAGCAATGTAGTTCGAGAAACACCAGCTAGATCAGCATTTCCTGGACTCCGCTGGACTGCTGACAACCCCGCGAATCGGAGTTCAAGTCCCCCCTCGCCCACTCGGGAACCACGTCGGGCAGCTACCAACTGCCCGGGTCATGTCGATGGGGCGTGACGCAGGATGTAGATCAGCGGGTCGAGCTTCCCGAGGAACTGGAACAGCTCCCAGTGCAGGTTGGCCTCGATGTGCCGGTAGATGTCGGCGCCATGGTCGTTGACGATTTCACTGGACCGGCGTCGTAGACGTGCCAGTCGCAGGAGCGCTGTCGACACTGTCTGGTGGCGTTCCTCCGAGTACTCCCTCCACTCGGTGCCGATGGATCGCACCGACTCGATGGACAGGCCGGCAGCAACGAATTGCTCTTCCAGCCATGAACGGTCGAGGTTGCGATCGATGTTGCCCATGTGTCCATCGAGGAGTGCTCGCTCATCATCGCGAAGACGATCGGTGACGACCGTCGTATACAGCAGCAGCGGGCCGCCCGACTTGAGCACGCGCACGAGACCGGCAAGCGCCGCGGCTGGGTCGTCCACCTGCTCGAACACATCGCGGCACCACACCATGTCGATCGAGTCCGTCCCGATCGGCATCGACTGCATGCCGGCCTGGTGGATGGTGATCCTGTCGGCCAGGCCGGCTGCGTCGACCGCGGCGCGGGCCCGTCGGACCTGGAGTGGTACCGGTTCGACGCCGATACCGCGGACCGAGTATCGGCGAACGAGCTCGATGAGGTGGGCGCCGTCTCGGCAACCCGCATCGAGCACGATCGAGCCGGGATCGACGAGGGTTCCGGCCAGATCGATCAGTTCGTCGGGCCCGGCGGGATCGAGGCTCCGATCGAGTTTGTCGTAGACGTCCCACGTGCTCGGCCCGTACACCGTGGCCAGCTGACGAAGGTTCGTCGGCTGGGCGCCAGCAGCGTCGTCGCCCGACGTCGTTACAGAGACAGCCACGATGCTCGTTGCAACGACATCACATGGAGTGGTACGCCGAACCGCGGGTGTGTGGACTCGCGTTCGAGGGTGAATCCGAGACGTCGCATGACGATTCCCGACGCCACGTTCTCGGGCTCGTAGATGCTGACGAGGGTGTCGAGGCCGAGCTCGTTGAAGCCGAAGTCGATCCATGCCCGACCCGCTTCCGCCGCGTAGCCCTGCCCTCGAAACCGTTCGCCCAGACGCCACCCGGCCTCAACCGCAGGGAGGATCTCGGGAAGAAATGTCGGCACCGAGAGCCCCGCCCAACCCGCGAGTTCACCAGTGTCTCCGACCACGACCGCCGACAACCCGAATCCGGGATCTCGATAGCTCTCGATCACGCGGTTGAGGAACGACTCGGTCTCGTCGCGGGTCTGCCCCCGGCCGAGCGGGTACCGCCAGAACGACTCCTCGGCGTGCAGTGTTGCCAGAGCATCCAGATCAGCGGCCACCAACGGGCGGAGCACCAAGCGATCGGTCTCCAACGTCGGCCACACCACGGCGGAAGCGTAGATCTCGCCAGCGGATCGCGTCGGTGGGGTTACCGCACGTCGACGGTGTACACGTATTCGCGCAGCGTTGCGCTGTCGCCGAGTTGCACCTCTACCGAACCGAGGGAGCTCCAACCGGCGCGTTCGTACAGTGCGATCGCCGGAGCGAAGCGATCGACCACGTCGAGGATCGGCGTGAGCCCGCGCTCAAAGCACGCCGCGGCGGCGTGATCGAGCATCGTCCGGCCGAGTCCTGATCGGCGCATCTGCGTGTCGACCATCAGGCGAGCGACGACGCCGAACTCGGTCGGGTCGCGACCCAGTGTTCGTGCGGCGAGCCCGAGCACTGCTGGCGAGGTGCTCTCGTTGAGCGAGACGTGTCCGACGCACCGTCCGGCTTCTTCGGCTACCCACGCGGCGAGTGGATCGCCCGACTCGAGAAACTGTCGATAGTCGCCACCCGGAAGATGCGGCGGGTACCCGTCGTGCTCCTGCACCATCCGCGCCAGCTCGACGAGCGAGGTGAAGTCGGCAGCGGTTCGCGGTCGTATGTGCACGAACCCGATGACCGTAGGTGACCACCAACGGTGTTGGCAGCGGTTCGGGGGTCGCCCGACCGCAGAATGCGCCGACGCCGTGCCGCTACGTTGGCCTGGCGTGTGGACCCCCGGCGACACCGTGATCCACCAAGAGGTGTGGCGCGGTCGGTTGTGGGCGGCGCGGCCGATGCGTGTGATCGAAGACACTCCCGGCCGGATCCTGCTCTGGATGCCGCACAGAACGCGGCGCAAGGTACCTATCACGCCGCCGTCGCGACCTGATCCGCCAGGCCGCCACCGCCGGGTGATCGAGAACCTCGACCGTGGCGACTGGGCCTTCGGTGAGCATGTCTGGGATGTGTCGTGTCTGTGGATCCTCGACCCCGCCGCCTGGCACTCGACCTGGGTCTCGTGGCGGCCGGACGGTTCGCATCTCGGGTGGTACATCAACTTCCAGATGCCAATGACGCGCACATCGCCGGGATTCGAGGCAATGGACCTGATGCTCGATGTCGTCGCGGAACCCG
>JBCBSO010000405.1:0-4266 GCA_039819205.1 Actinomycetota bacterium | reverse complement strand
GGGAGTCGTCGCGGCCGCGCTCGGTTGGGGGCTGCGCATGTGGCGTTTCGATCGCGCCGAGGCTGGCGAGAGCACCACGTGGCTGACCAGCCCTCCCGACGGATCGCCACAGGACTACGTGTTCGGATTGTGGGTCAACGGCACCCACCCGCTCCTGCCGTGGCTGGCCTTCTTCTGCGCGGGAATGGTGCTCGGCCGGGTGCTCCACACCGACTGGTGGCGCCCCGCCGCCGTGGTCGCTGGAACGACGATGTTCGGGATGGCCACGGTGGTGTCCGACGCCGCGTCGACCCCGTGGTCGGCGGTCGCGCTCTCGACCGATCCGCTCGATCGCGGCGGCATGTACGTACTGAGCGCGCTGGGCACAGCACTGCTCGCCTACAGCCTGCTCGATTGGTGCGCCGAGCGCTTTCCACGGGCGACCAGCCCGCTGCGTATCGCTGGCCAGATGACGCTGTCGCTGTACCTGCTGCACATCCTCGTGTACTACATCTGCGTGGACTGGCTCGGCTGGATCGAGCCAGCCGGGCTCGACGTGGCGCTGACCTTCGCGGTGTGCTTCTGGGTGCTGTCGATCGCGGCGGCTGCGGTATGGGAGCGGCGGCTCGGTCGCGGCCCGGCCGAGCGCGTCTACCGCGTGCTCGGGGGCTAGGCGCCTCTGCGTGCTGTGGCCCGCCGACGTGCTCGCCGTGCGCCGCGCCACCCGATCGCCCCTGCCCCGATCAGCGGGCCCGTCTCGCCGAGTCGCGAGGGCGTGATCCGCGCGCCGGTGCTGTACGGCTGATTGGCTCGTTCGTCGAGCTCGGTCTGTGCCGCGTGGAAGAACGTCGCTGCAAAGCCCGCAGCCACCGATCCACCGACCACGACCAAGCTGAGATCGAGCGCGTTACACACACTGGCTGCGGCACGGCCGACGAGCCGGCCGGTGCGTTGCATGATCTCGTACGTCGGCTCCGATGGCGGCCGCCCGGTGATCGCCTCGATCGCCAAGCCGCTGGCCTCCGCATCGAGACACCCCTGTGCCCCACAACGACACCGCCGCCCACCGGGGACCACCACGACGTGGCCGATGTTGCCACCACTTCCCGCCCCGCCGTCGAGCAGATCGTCGTCGAGCACGATCCCTCCGGCCACTGTGGCCGACACGGTGATCGCGCAGAAGTTGGTGTGCCCCTGGGCGGCGCCACGCCAGCCCTCGGCGAGTGCCAGCACTCTGGCGTCGACATCGCCATACACCCGAGCACCCGTCAGTTCGGACAACCGACGACGCAGCGGGAACTCACGCCACGCCGGCAGGCTCGCCGGGCTGACCGCGTTGAGGTCGTCGAGTGGTCCGTCGACGCCGACGCCAACGGCAACGATGCGCGTGCCGGATCGACGCTCGGCGGCCTCGAGCATGTCGGTGCATACGGCGGCGACCCCGGTGTAATGCGACTCCGGGCCCGCATCGGGGTCGACGTCGACGCGCGATCGGTCGATCAGCTCACCACGAGCGTTGACCAGTCCGGCACTGAATCGTGCGCCATCGACATCAATGGCCAGCACCACGTCGGCCGCCTCGGGATGGCGAGCCTGCTCGTCGACGCGTTCGCCGTCCCCGATCGGGGCGGTTGCCACGTCAGCAGCCGCCGTCGCACCCGTACCGTGAGGAGCGCCCGCAGTCGTGTCAGCAGTCGTGTCAGATGTAGTCCCGGGAGTGACGGTGGCGCTCAAGCGACGGGACGGTAGCGCGACAAAACGATCTTGAGCGGCGCCGCTACCGTGCCGATGTACCCCGTAGAGCTGAGTTGGTCGCGCACACGGCCGACTCACGGCCAGAACAGCCATGGAATCGCCACGCCCTCGTCTCGTCCCCCTCGCGATCGTCGCTGCCGCACTGTTGGCAACCGCTGCGGTGCCGGCCGACGACGCGCACGGCGACCCCGACGAGCCATCGACGACCGAGTCGACAGTGCCGTCGGACCCGCCGCCCGAGTCGACCACCACCACGACCAGCACGAGCACGACCAGCACCACGACGACCACGACCACCCCGCCGACGACGGTTGCGGCAACCACCACCACGAGTCCCCCGCCAGCCGATGGTGCGCAGCCACCAGCCCCGCCGACGACCGAGCCCGCTCCGCCGACACAAACCGTGCCGCCGCCGACGACCGTGGCCCCTGCGCCGGTCAACGTGCAGGTCATCCCAGAACAGCTCGAGCACATCTTGGCCACGATCCGTTACCTCGAGTCGCGCGGCGACTACACGTTGCCGCCGAACCGGGGCAACGCCTCTGGGGCGTACCAGTTCATCGCCTCCACCTGGAACAACTACGCCGGGTACGCCCACGCCTATCTGGCACCGCCGCACATCCAAGATCAACGCGCCGTCGAAGACGTCCAGCGGTTCCTCGACCAGTGGGACAACGACGTGTCGATGATTCCGGTGATGTGGTACTACCCCTTGGCATCGCGCGACGTCACCTGGATGGATCGCATCCCCAAGCCCGGGGCCGGCAACGTGCTGACGGTGCGCGAGTACCAGACGCGTTGGCTTGGCGTGTTCTCGTTCCTGTCGGGGTTGCCGATCGACCCCGTGCTCGCCCAGGCCGATGCGCTCTCGCGCGCCGGACTCCCGCCGGGGGTGGCGCCCTCCACCGACAACCGTGTATCCCTCGCCTTCCCGGTGCTCGGCCCTTCGAGAATCGCGGCGCCGGACTGCGACGGTGATGGTGATGGTGATGGGGATGGGGACGGTGACTCGGTAGCCGGTGTAATGGCCGTCGCCGGCCTATGCAGCGCGACGCCGCCCGGCATCGTGTTCGGGGTCAAGCTGCAGCCCGTGCTGTCGGTGGTCGACGGGGTCGTCACCGACGTGCACGACGTGCGTGGCGAGCCGGTCAGCGTCACCGTCACCGCCATCGACGGACGGAGCTTCACGATCAGCGGGTTCAACGACGACAACCCAGGCACCGACGACGGTGCCGCCCCCGCCCACCTCCGACTGAGCGCGCTGGCCACGGTGGGCACCACGGTGCGCGCCGGTCAGGTGCTCGGGTTCATGGGGGACAGCGATCCACTCCCGCCGGGCGTGCGCGGCGACGTGCCGACCGATGCAACGATCCAGCTCGATGAGGCGGCGATCGCCCCACACATCAAGCTGACGATCGCCGAGCTCGACGGCACGCAGCTCGACGCGTACGGCCCGGTGATCGAGGCTGGGTTCCGTCAAGCGTGCGCCGTCGACATCGGTGGATGGTCGATGCCGCCGAACGGCGCCGACCACGAACCGGTCGTGATCGAGACGACCGACACCAACCGCGAGATCGATTCGGAATGGATCATCACCTCGACGGGACAGGTCACCGCCAGTGGTTGGGCGGCGATGACCTACCCCACCGAAGGATGCGCGTACACCCCCGCCGAAGCGTTCGGCCCAGGTGCAGCGGGCTGGAGCGAACCGATCGACGGCTGGGACAACGAGATCGACCTACCGACCACGATGTGGCTCGACCTCGCCGCCCGCGACCCCGAACTCCCCCCGCTGCACACCCCCGTCCTGCGCTAACAACTCCCCGAAAAACCGGGGATTCCATGCGCCTGGCGCCGGCTTTCGCGAACAGAACCGGTTAGTCGTCGACGCGGCGGGCGTCTTCGACGAGGTTGATCTCGTAGAGCACCTCGTCGAGGGCGTCTTCGGCGCTGATCGCCGCAAATCGTTGCGGCGTGTCGGGCGTGGTGCACGACGCCACCGGCGAGAGGATCGTCCACGGACGCGGGTGGCAGAACTGCACCACGCTGTAGCGCTCGCCCTCGAAGCCCGGTGCCGACACGACACGGTGCCAGCCAACAGGGATGATGCCGTTCGTCAGTCGTTCGAGCATGATGCCGGTGTTGATGATCACCGCATCGTCCGGTGGCGTGGCATCGATCCACTCGCCATCGGGGCCATCGGCGACGTCGTCACCGATGGCCACTTGCAACCCGGGTGCGGTGGCCCGCGGCAGCGCAGTGATCAGGTTGATGTCGCCGTGCGCGGCGGCCCACACGTACGGATCGGCGCTGCCGTCGGGGGCGAGGGACGGCGCACCCTCCATCGGCGGATAACGAATCGCCCGCGTCAGCGTGGGGCCGTCGGCGACCATGTCGTCGAAGAACGTCTCGTGGCAACCGATGCCTTCGGCGATGACGCGCAAGAACCGTCGCTGGAGGTCGGCGATCGTGTCGTGGAATCGGTAGAGCACCTCCGTGATGCCCGGTACCGCATCTTCGGGCACGACCTGG
>JBCBSO010000404.1:0-4270 GCA_039819205.1 Actinomycetota bacterium | reverse complement strand
GTCTACAGCCACTGCCAGTGCTGTCGCGGCCAGAACACCACGAACGCGCGTCCAACGAGGTCGTCTTCGCTGATCGGACCGATCTGGCGACTGTCCTGACTGCCGCCGCGGTTGTCGCCCATCACGAACACGTGATTCTCTGGCACGAGCACCGGATCGAAGCTCGCGCCACAGTTGCCAGGCGACACCACTTCGGGGTCGAGGTACGGCTCGTTGAGCGCACGCCCGTCGATGAGCACCTGACAATTTGTGCGCATCTCGACCTCTTCGCCGGGAAGTCCGATCACCCGTTTGATGAGGTCGCGCTCAGATGCGGCGGTGGACTGGTGCAACACCACCACGTCGCCGCGATTGGGATCGTGCAGACGATACGACAGCTTGTTGACGAACACCCGGTCGCCGCTCTCGAGTGTCGAATACATCGACGAGCCGTCGACGACGAAGTGGGCGAGCACGAAGGTGCGTACGAGGAACGCCACGAGCAGTGCCACGGCGACGACAACGATCCAATCGACGAGTGCCCGGGTTCCCGGCGACAGCCGGCGGTCGTCTTGTTCGACCTCGGCCGGCGCCTCGACGTCGGCCGGATCGGGCGGCGCAGGGGCGTCCGGCGGCGGGGGGAACGTGCTTTCGGTCGTCACTCTCGGCCGAGCGTACCGCCCCAGATGGGCGCGAGGGCGGCGTCAGAGCGTTTCGATGAGCCGCTCGACGCGCTCGTCGCGACTCTTGAACGGGTCTTTGCACAACACCGTGCGTTGTGCTTGGTCGTTCAGCTTGAGGTGCACCCAATCGACGGTGTAGTCGCGTTTGCGCTCCTTGGCGCGGCGCACGAACTCACCCCGGAGGCGGGCACGTGTGGTTTGCGGCGGGACGTCGATGGCGGTCTCGATGTCGTCGTCGGTGCACACCCGCTCGACCAGCCCGCGATCCTGCAGCTTGTAGAACGGGCTCCGCGACCGCGACACGTCGTGGTATTGCAGATCGAGCAGCTGCACGCGAGGGTGCCCGAGCGGCAGGTCGTGGCGCTCCCGAAAGCGTTCGATCAGGCGGTACTTGATCACCCAGTCGACCTCGCGGTCGAGACGCAGCGGATCGTCTTCGATCGTGCTCACGCAGTGCTCCCACATCTCGAGCGCACGTTGCTCGAGCGGCGGAAACCCACGCGTCTCCGCATACCGCAGCGCACGGTCGAGGTACTCGCGTTGGATGTCGAGCGCGCTCACCTCACGACCGTTGGCCAACCGCACGGTGCGCCGGCAGGTCATGTCATGGCTGATCTCGCGAATCGCCCGAATCGGGTTCTCCAGCGTCATGTCGCGCAGTACCACGCTCGGGTCTTCGAGCATGCGCAACATGCACGCCGCGGCGCCGACCTTGAGAAACGACGTGTACTCGCTCATGTTGGAGTCGCCGACGATCACGTGCAGCCGGCGGTAGCGCTCGGCATCGGCGTGTGGTTCGTCGCGGGTATTGATGATCGGCCGGCTCCGAGTGGTCGCCGACGACACGCCCTCCCAGATGTGCTCGGCGCGCTGGGCCAGCGAGTAAGTCGCCCCGCGTGCGGTCTGCAACACCTTGCCGGCGCCGGCGTAGATCTGCCGGCTGACGAGGAACGGAATCAGCACCTCGGCGTAATGGCCGAGGTCGTCGTCGCGGCTGGTCAAGAAGTTCTCGTGGCATCCGTAAGAGTTGCCGGCCGAGTCGGTGTTGTTCTTGAACAGATAGATCGTGCCGCGAATCGACTCTTCGGCAAGGCGCTGCTCGGCCGACTCGACGAGCTGTTCGAGGATGCGCTCCCCCGCCTTGTCGTGCACGACGAGCTCGTACAACGAGTCGCACTCTGGCGTGGCGTACTCGGGGTGCGAACCGACGTCGAGGTACAGCCGAGCGCCGTTCTGCAAGAACACGTTCGAGCTACGGCCCCACGACACGACCCGCCGGAACAGGTACCGCGCGACCTCGTCGGGGCTCAGCCGCCGCTGGCCGCGCAGCGTGCAGGTCACGCCGTACTCGTTCTCGAGGCCGTAGATCCGGCGCTCCATCACGGTCAACCTAACGGCGCACGGCGCGAAAGCGAAGTTGGTCGCCGGGGTTGGCCTGAGCGACGATCGGCAGGTCGGCCGGGTCGACCACGGCGATCACCGGATACCCACCGGTCGTCGGGTGGTTGGCCAGCATCACGATCGGCTCACCGCTCGGAGTGACCTGCACCGCTCCCTCGACCAGTCCAGCGCTCGCCAACGGCTGGTCGGAGCGCCGGGCGAATGGTTGTGCACGGAAACGCACGCCGACTCGACTGACGTCGTCGCTGACCACCCAGGACCGCGTCGTCAGCTGGTCGAGGTCGCCCTCGAAGCGTGACACCTGCGGGCCGGACCACACCGACACCACTCCACCCTGGCGCGGCAGCGGCGCGTAGTCGGTGAGCAAATCGGTGTGCGGGTCGCTTCCCAGCACGTACCGCTGGCCGGGGGCGAGGGGTGACGGACCGAGACCAGCGAGGGTGTCGTGGCTCGCTGAGCCGAGTACGTGGGGCACGTCGAGGCCGCCGCGTACCGCGAGATAGCGCCACCGATCGCCATCGCGGCCGCCTGGCGCCACCTCGATCGAGTCGCCGGCTCGCAGCGTGCGCCGCTCCACGTCGTCGGTGACGAACACGATCGCCGGACCATCGGCGCGCACGACCAGTCCACCCGCCGTCTCGAAGGCGGCTGCGTGGGGCACGTTGCCGACCACTCGGTTGGCGACCGCGTGGCGCGCTCGATCGACCGGTCCGGCATGCGGCACCCCGAGTGCGGCGAAGCCCGGACGACCAGCGTCTTGAATCGTGGTCGCCCAGCCAGACTCGACGATCTCGATCGTGCTCACGGATCGACCGCCACGAACTGTACCGGGGTACCTGGGGCGAGCCGGGCCGGCGGGTCCGCGGCCACATCCCACACCACCGCATCGGTGTGCCCGAGCAGATGCCAACCACCCGGTGACGGCGAAGGGTACACCGCGCTGTAGTGCGCAGCGATGGCCACCGCTCCGGTGGGCACCGCCACTCGCGGCCGGTCGCGACGGGGCAACTCCAGCAGCGGATCGAGGCCGACGAGATAGGCGAATCCTGGGCTGAACCCGCAGAACGCCACCCGGTACTGCGCCGCAGTGTGCCGCCGAATCACCTCGTCCACCTCGATCCCCACACGGTCGGCCACCTCGACGAGATCATCGCCGTCGTAGTGCACCGGAATCTCGACACGCTGCGTGGCCACATCGGTCGGGATGGCGACCACGTCGTCGAGCATCTCCCCGATGGCCGCGACCGCACCGGGTGCGCAATGAACGACAACGGTCGATTCGGTGGGCACCACGTCGATGAGGCCGGGATGGCGCAGCGCAGCGACGCCAGCGGCGTAGGCCGCCGCGTCGGTGATCCCGTCGATCCACCATGCGGTTGGGCCGTACGGTCGACGGTGCACGAGTCGCTAGGCGAATGCCCGAATGTCCACGCCGGCACCAACCAGCGCCCGGCGTACCGCGCCGGCGATGTCGACCGCCCCAGGTGTGTCTCCGTGGACACACAGCGACTCGGCATCGATGCGCACCGTGGACCCATCGACGGCCTCGATCACCGACTCGTTCGCCAGCCGAACGACCCGCTCGGCGATCACCTCAGGATCGGTGAGGACCGCACCGGAAACTCGCCGCGACACCAGGCCGCCGTCCGGCTCATAGGCGCGGTCGGCGAAGGCCTCTCCAACGCTGCGCAGGCCGGCGTCGTCCGCGGCGCGCAGCAACTGCGAGCCCGGCTGCCCGAGAATCGCCAGATCGTGGTCGTACTCGCGAGCGGCCGCCACAACCGCAGCGGCTACGGCGGGATCGCCAGCGGCGGCGTGATACAGCGCCCCGTGTGGTTTGACATACGCAACCGGTGCGCCGGCGGTACGGGCAAAGGCATCGAGCCCACCGATTTGATAGAGCACGGCATCTTGCAGCTCGGCAGGCTCCATGTCGATAAAGCGTCTGCCGAATCCGAGCAGGTCGGGGTACGCCACCTGCGCCCCGATGCGCACACCGCGCGCCGCGGCGGCACCGCACGTGGCGCGCAGCGTGCTCGGATCGCCCGCATGAAAGCCGCATGCCACGTTGGCGCTGGTCACGATGTCGAGCATCGCGGCGTCGTCACCGAGCTGCCATGCCCCAAACGACTCCCCGAGGTCGCTGTTGAGGTCGATCACGGCCTGCTCAGCTCGTCGAGCAGCGCCACGAGGGTGTCGGGCCGGCT
>JBCBSO010000403.1:0-4285 GCA_039819205.1 Actinomycetota bacterium | reverse complement strand
GGTGATCGACGAGTAGAACAACCCCACGCCAATGCCGACCACGATCAATCCGGGCACGAGTGCGCCGTACCCCTCACCCATGGCGATCGCCAAGGAGAACACCCCGACGGTGAGCGCGACTGCGCCGCCGATCACCGACGGTCGGGCGCCGATCACGTTGTACAGCGGACCGGCGATGAACGACACCGCTGCGATGGTAAAAATAAAGGCCTTTTGTCCGGCGCCGGCGCCGCGCGCCGACCACCCCAGATCGTTCTGCAGATACTGCGGAACGAACACCAATACGCCGAAGTAGATCGCCGACACACACACCACCACGAGTAGTGCGCCGGTGAATGGTCGATTGTTCATGATCCGGCGAGGCACCAGGGCCGACGAGCCGACGCGCCGCTCGATGATCACGAACGCCGGCAGGAGCACCACGCCGATGATCAAGCAGGCCAGCACGACCGGGTCGGAGAACCCCTCGTCGGTCCCGATATCGAGACCGACAAGGATCAAAATCACCGCAGCCGACAAGCTGACGATGCCGCGCACATCGACGCGTTCACGCACGCGCGCCTCGTCGTCGCTCACGAATCGCCACGTGGCAAACACGGCCACCGCGGCCACCGGCACGTTGACAAAGAAGATCCACCGCCAACTCAGCGCATCGGTGAGGGTGCCGGCGATCAGCGGCCCCATGGCGTTCCCCAGTCCGGCGACACCAATCACGATGCCGCCAGCCAGTCCCGCCCGCTCCTCGCCGAGGATGGCGTACGTCATGCCGAGCACCGCCGGCCACATCAACGCGCCACCGATGCCCATCAGGCCGCGCGCGCCAATCAACAATCCGATGTCCGGCGCCAGACCGCCGAGCAGTGAGAACCCGGCGAAGATCGCCGCTCCGAGGATGAACATACGCTTGCGGCCAAACATGTCGGCCAGACGCCCGCCCGTCACGATCAGGACGCCGAACACCACGGTGTACGCGTTGATCACCCATTGGGCCCGGTTGAGCGTGGTGTCGAGATCGTGTTCGATATCGACGATCGCCACGCTGAGCGCGGTGAAGTCGTTGGCAACGACGAAGATTCCGAGCGCCATCGCGATGAGCGCCACCCAGAGGCCTCCGTCGAGACCCTGACTGTCGGGGTCGTCTCGGCCGCCGTCCGCGTCCACGTCGCTCATCGACGGCGACCGTAGTCGGTGCGGCTGGCCTGTTGTCAGGAGTCGACGGCGCTCACCAGCGGCAGCAGTGCGGCGCCGACGGCGCCGGCCAGTTCGCTCCACTGGGCGAACGCCAGACGTGGCACCGGACGAAGGTGCGGCTGGTACAGCAGCTGACGGAACCAGTTCTGGATTGGCTCGAGATAGATCTCGGCACCAACGGCGAGGCCGCCGCCCAGCACGAACACCTCGGGATCAAGGGCATTGGTCAGGTTGGACAGACCCAACGCCACGAACCGGGCAAAGTCGTCGATGACGGCGAGCGCCTCGGGGTCGCCAGCCTGCGCCGCCGCGTAGACGTGTTCGCCGCGCACGGCCTGCGGATCGCCGCCGGCCAGCTCGACCACGTGACGCAATCGACGGCCGGTAGCCGCCTCGCGGGCGAGCATCGCCAAGCCGGATCCCGACGCATACCGCTCCCAGCATCCGCGTCGACCACACGGGCATCGCGGACCGTCGGGGTCGATCACCATGTGCCCGAACTCTCCGGCGAACCCGTTGGCGCCGCGTTGCAGCCGACCGTTCGACACCAGTCCACCACCGATGCCGGTGCCGAGGGTGATCAGCACGGCATCGCTCGTGCCGCGCGCGGCACCGAGGCGCCACTCGGCCAAGGTCGCGCACGTGCCGTCGTTGTCGACATGCACCGGCGCCCCGAGCCGCTCGCCGACTCGACGTGCGATCTCCAAGTCGGCGACACCGTCGAGGTTCGGCGCGGCGCGCAACACACCTTGTCGGTCGACCAGGCCGGGCACACCGATCCCCACGGTGACGCGTCGGCGGTCGCGCGGGTCAACGTCGCCACACAGCGAGCGCGCCAGCGTGACCAACGCATCGACGAGCTCCTCAGCGCTGCCGTCACCGCGCGGGGTCAGCAAGCGCTCTTCGACCGTGACCTCGAGTGCGACATCGTTGTCCGGATCGGCGGTCGGCGCCATGGCGACACCGAGTGACTTCGTGCCGCCTACGTCGATCCCGACGAGCCGGCGGTTCGGGTCGAAACCGCCGATGAACACGGACTCCTCAGCGGCACGCGCAGGTCAGGGCGCGGCCGGCGTGGTCGAGGCCGTCGAATCCGACCCCTCGGCGCGCACCTTCAGTTCGCGCACGGTATTGAGGATGCGCACCTCGGCACGTCGTTTGACGAACCCGGGGAGCGGCACGACGAGGTCGATCGCCAGGTCGTAGCGTGCCGTCGTGGTGCCATCGGGCCCTGGATCGAACGTGAACTTGCCGTCGATCGAACGCTGGATGTCGCCGCGGAGCATCTTCCACCCGAGCACGCGCGGCGCCTCGGCGTAGTCGTAGAGCAGCGTGTAGTGAGTGCTGCGGCCGAGTGCCGAGGCGCGGAACGCAACCTCGAGCGGGCGCCCCTCGTCGTCGTGGCGATGGATCGTGACGTCTTTGATGTCGCGTGCCCACGATGGGTACGCGGCGATGTCGACAGCGATCGCCCAAACTTGCTCGGGCGACGCGTCGATCGTGATGATCTCGGTCGCGGTCTCAGCCATGGTGACCATTCTGGTCGATCGACGCCGCAGAGTGGGCACCACCGTCGCCATCATCGGCGACATCACGGTCGTCAGACCCCGCGTGATGGTCGTCGGACCCGTCGGGGTGCGTCGTCGCTGACTCGTCGGCGGGGTCGTCGTCGACGACAGCATCGCCGTCGGGCCGGCTCGACTCGACCCGTTCGAGCAAGGGAAAGTCGCCGTGGAACGCGGCCCACAGGCCGTTGAGTCCCAGCCCGAACATCGGCACCAGGATGCCAACAGCAAGCGAGCTACCCGGCGAACCGTCGGGTCCGTTCGGCCGGGCCAGCGCGGTGCCGAGTCCTGCGACGACCTGCACGAGCAAGAGGAGATTCATGATTCGCCGGATCCGCGGCGGCGTGGGCGGGCCGACCAGGAAGAACAGCTGCATCACCGACAGCTGCTCGACGCGGCTGCGTTGGGCTGCGTTGTAGAACGCCCACAGGAAGGTGAACACGCCGACCGCGAACAGGCTCATCGCCGTGATCGCGCCGACCCATTGCGCGGCGGTGGAGAAGACGATCGCTGCAGTGAGCGCCGTGACGACGAACGCGGCGGTCCCGATGGCGTTGGCCATCACGATCACGTCGCCGCGGCGCTGGGCGGGCGTCCGGCCGGTCATGAGTCCAGTGTGCCGCCGTCGACCTCGAGTGTGTCGCCGAGGCGGCGGGCGAGGACGTCGTAAGCGAACTCGTCGAGGGCTCGTTGCCGCGAGCGAGCGGCCATGCGCGCCCGGAGCGCATCGTCGTCGAGCAGGGTCGTCACGGCGTCGACGACCGCCTGGATCGACTCGGGTTCGTCGATGACGTAGCCGGTTTCACCATCGAGCACCGCTTCGGCTGCACCGCCGGAGTTGCCCGCGACCTGCGGTACGCCACACGCTGCCGCCTCGACGAACACGATGCCGAACCCCTCCTGTTCGAGGCCACCCCAACGATTGCGGCACAACATCGTGAACACGTCGGCACAGGCGTACAGCGGAGGAAGGTCGGCATTGGGAATCCGGCCAAGGAACCGCACCGGTGCATCGAGTTCGTCGGCGAGGCGACGGAGACGGCCTTCGTCGCGCCCTCCACCGGCGATGGCCAACACGAGGTTGGGTCGGGTGCGCGCCATTCGGGCGACGGCGCGGATCGCCGTGTCGAAGCCTTTGCGCGGCACCAGTCGCGACACACCGACGACGAGCTCGGCATCGACGGGGATCCCGAAGTGCTCCCGCGCTGCGGCGCGCTCGGCCGTGTCGAGCGGGTGGAACGTGTCGGGGTCGACGCCGCATGGCACCACGGTGATGGGCAGCGAACGTCCGGCGGCACGCTCGGCCTCCGCCGCCGGGTATCCCCCGAACCGCGACCGGCCCGCCCGCGGCGCCGTAAACCCGCCGATCACCGCGTCAATCTCCTGGACGATCTTGATCTTCCGCCAGTCCGCCGATCGCGCCGAGACCCACGCGCTCTCCGCTCGCTTGGCGACCATCCCCTCGGCCCCTAACTCCCCGGCTAACTCAAAAAAATCCTCACCCGTCTCCGCCACATGGTCCGAATAGC
>JBCBSO010000402.1:0-4305 GCA_039819205.1 Actinomycetota bacterium | reverse complement strand
GACGGATGAGCCGCGACCCCGTGATTTCCGCCACCGACTTCGCCAGCTGGGTCTTGCCCGTTCCCGCCGGACCCTCGACCAGGATCGGCTTGCCGAGCCGGTCAGCGAGGTAGGCCACACCGGCAATGCCGTCGTCGGCGAGGTACTTCACGTCACGGAGCGCATCGCGCACCTGCTGGACACCGTCGAACCGCGGTTCGGTCAACTGCACGTCACCGTCGGTCGGCGAAGAAATCGTCATGGCGTGCCACGCTACTGGCCGGCTTGACCCTCCGGTCAATCAGAAAGGGTCAATCAGAACGCGGGCACGCAGAACGAGATCACTCGGCGGTGACCTCGTAGTTGTCGCGCATACGGGCGACCGCGTCGGTGACGATCCGCTCGAGCACGGTGAGGTCCACGTCGGCCAGCTTGTTGATGTACAGACAGCTCTTGCCGATCTTGTGCTTACCTAGCTCGGCGAGGTCGTCGGAGATGTCGTCGTAGCCGGGCAGCACGTAGACGACGAGGTTCGCTTTGCGCGGGGAGAACCCGGTGACCATGAAGTCGCCCTCGCGACCGGAGTCGTAGCGATAGTGGTAGCGCCCGAACCCGACGATCGACGGTCCCCACATGCGCGCCGAGTACCCGGTGATGCGCTCGAACATCTCGAGCAAGACCTCGGCGTCGGCTCGCCGAGTCGGGTGGTCGACCGCAGCGACGAACTCGGCAGGGTCGACGTCGGTCGTTTGGGTCTTGTTCTCCGCCATCACATCCTCGGCCGCGACTCTACGCGTCAGACATGGTGACGCTGGCCGACATCCGTGGGAAGCTGGCGACATGGCGACTTCGCAGCCCTCCGATCCGCACGCCGTAACGAGCACGACCGAACTGGAGGAGCTCATCGGCTCGCCCAACGACCGTGTGCAGGTCAAGCTGCGCACAGAGATCGACGACACGGCCCGCGAGTTCATCGAACGGTCGCCGTTCATCGTGGTCGCCACATGCGATGCGGACGGTCGACTCGACGCGTCGCCGAAGGGTGACCCTGCTGGGTTCGTTCACGTGGTCGACTCGACCACGCTGGCGATCCCCGAGCGCAAGGGCAACGCCCTCGGGTTCGGCCCGCGCAACGTGTTGGAAACGGGCCGCATCGGGCTGATCTTCATGGTCCCCGGACAGCGCGAGTCGTATCGCGTCAATGGAACGGCGCGGTTGACGCGCGACCCGGAGTTGCTCGCCCAGCTCGCCGTCGACGGCAAGCCGGCGTTGATGGCGACGATCGTCGGCGTTGAAGAGGCGTTCTTCCATTGCGGGAAAGCGATGATCCGATCAAAGCTGTGGGCCGGACCGGACGAGGCCGAAGCCGATCGCCAGCCCATCGCCGAACAGATCGGCGGGCTCCTCGGCGATGAGCAGCTCGTGCCCGTGATCGCCGCCGACCTCGAAAAGAACTACCGCGACGACCTCTACTAGTCGATTCGGGCTGTGTGCCCGTCAACCTGCCGGACCACTGGCGGAGGCCGAGGCGAACTCGGTTCCGTTTGCCGTGAGCTTCATGTTGACGACGACACAACCGGTCGCGGGCACCTCCACTCGGAAACTGCCGTCCGCGGCGACCTCGACGGGTACCGCATCGAGACCGATGACCTCGCCGCTGCACTCAACCCACATCAAGAGCAGAATCTCCGAGGTGGCGCCTTCGAGCTGGCCCTCGACGACGACGACGTCACCATCGAGGGTGCTCGTGGCGTCGACCAGCGAGACGTCTGCCGTGGCACTCGGCGCAGCGAGCATGAAGTCGGTGACACCAGCGAGACCAGGAATCGTCCACCGATACGTCAATCGTTGGCGGCAGCCGTCCGGCGGTGGGTAGGCATTGGAGAAACGCGTCTCGTCGACGACGACGGTCACCGACTCGTCGTCGACGGTGACCGAGATCACGTCCCAGGTGGGGAGCACCGGCGCAGCATCGGGCTGCGCCGGGTCGGTCCACGCGCCCGGAGTGCTCGGCCGCGGTTCGATGCCGGCAATGAAGTCACCGTTGGAATCCACCTGGAGGAACGGTGCGAGGTCGCCGTCGAGCTGCAGTGCCCACCCCGGTCCGCGGCGGTAGTAGGGGTCGCCGTCTCGCGGA
Organism: Actinomycetota bacterium; assembly: GCA_039819205.1. GTDB lineage: Bacteria > Actinomycetota > Acidimicrobiia > Acidimicrobiales > Ilumatobacteraceae > JABSQH01. Next base: position 2,189 of record JBCBSO010000402.1, on the reverse strand, counting down.
TCATCGGGGACCATCTCGGCCGTTCCCGTCCCACCAGCGGGAACCGTCGCGCAGTCCGAGGCGGCGACCTCGATCACCACTTCGGACTCCAGTTGGATATCCGCGGGCGGCGCTGCCACTGCGCTGCCTTGCACACACTGAGCGACTCCCGCGACGGGGTACTGAGCGGCACCCGCAAAGACCACCGCGTTCGTGATGCCAAACAGGTCAGGCAGGAGGCTGTCGCCCGCCTCGAAGGTGTCGATCGCTACACGCACGTCGGCGCCGTAGGTTCCGTCTCCTTCGCCGCAGCGGAACGTTTGGCTACTGGTGTAGCCAAGCTCGATGCGTGTATCGCGCTGAACACCGCTGCGCTCGACTTGGCCGCGGCCGAACCACGTGGCATCGACCTTGACGTCCCGCTCAAAGGCGGCGCCCAGCGCCCTGTAGTCCTCGACACTCCACGAGATCGACGCGCTGGCGTCGAACGTCGTCCCCGGGTCGGCGACCACGCTCGACGGTTGGAGCACTGCGTCGATACGTGCCCGAGCTACCGCAATGTCGGAGAAATGCGCGATCGGGGCGGTGAGCACCACCGCGTCGTCGACGACCTCGATCGAGTTCTCGACGTACACCTCGACGCTGTCACCAGACACGAGCACAATGCCGAGCAACGGGAGTTGCGACGGTGTCGTGGCCACGCCGGGCAGTCGAATGGTCGCCGTCGCCGGTGTTTCGAACTCCAGGCCGTCGGGCGCGAGCTCGTACACGTCGCTCACGGTCTGGCTGCCCAGCGCCGATGCATCGACGGTGCTCGACCCGATCGTCACCTCGGTCTGCGCGGGCATCGCCCCCGCGGGAATGTCGAGGGTGAGCATGCCGTCGTTGCTCATGACGGTGACTGGCGCGGGATTGAGTTCCACACCACCATCGGGGGCAAGGCTCGATGTCGGGCCTGCCTGCGAGCTCGTGTCAGACGCCGACGACTCCGGCCGATCGGTCGGCGTTGGAGCCTCGTCCGACGCGGTGTCGGATGTGCCACTCCTGCAGGCAGCTGCCACGAGCGAGCCACACACCACTGCGGCGAACGATCGACGCAGCGATCGAACCACCGCGCAAGTCTCGCACACTGCGACGGTTCGAGATTCACACTCGCCATTGCCGAGAGTCCCGAACGTTGTCCGCGGCCGGCGCCGACGTGTCTGCGTTGTGTCTGCGTCCAGCGTCGCGAGAGGATGCGGTGGTGGAGATCGGGGGCGACGAACCAGACACCGGCCCAAACCCATGGGCGCCCGGCGGCACGATGTCTGCCGCCGACGCGTCAACGTCGGCGCCACGGCAGGAACAGAACGCGGCCGGCGAGGAAGCGCTGACGAGGCTGGAACAGCACCCCACGACAGGCGTCGATCCGGCGGGCAACCAACCCGCCAGTGAAACAGCGACATTGCCCGGTGACGTCACACAGCGCTCGGTGCCGCGCTGGCTGATTCCGGTGGTTGCAATTGTTGCGGTCGCCGTCGGTACCGCGGTCGTCGCTGCAGCAACCGGCCACGACGACGAACGGACGGCACCGACCACCACTGCCCCTCCGCCGAGCACGGCCGCCACGACGGAACCCTCGGTACCAACTCCCCTCCGCGATCAGGGCACGTCGATCGGCGACGTTCGCTGGAATCGCGTCGTCGACGACGCGGCCAACCTTCCCAGCGTCGTGGTTGCATCGAGCAGCGGTGAGTTCATCGGACGCGACGACAACGGCAGCCTGTCCTGGGTGTCGGCCGCTGGAGTCGAATGGGCCCCGCTCGACGTCGCCTCCCCCACCGTGGTGGCAGGACAGACCTGGTCGATCGGCTCCGAGGATGGCATGGACGATCGACTGGCGCTGTCGATCATCGATGGCAGCGACCGAACGCCGGTGAACGTCAGCCACTCCCCTGCCGCGCGCTCCGGCATGCAACGGGTCTGGGCTGCGCCAGCCGAGGGTGCGGGTCCATACGCAATCGGCGAGCAGGTCTTCGTTCAGCTCGATCGTCGCGAAGCGATCCCGTGGGACGAGGCAGTAGACGTTCCAGAGGACGGGTCGCCATTCATGGTGCGCGTCAGCGTCGAGGGTGGGAGCTATCTGTCCTTTCAGTCCGCCGTGGGCAACACCGATGCCGCAACCGACGTGTGGGCGGTGCGGCGGGGCGGTCAGGTCGATCTCGAGACCG
>JBCBSO010000401.1:0-4319 GCA_039819205.1 Actinomycetota bacterium | reverse complement strand
GCCGCGACGCGAGCTGATCCTGCTGGCGGCGTCGATGGTGCTGGCGATGTCGACGTGGTTCTCGACGGCGGCCGTGCTCGGACAACTGCGGGTCGCCTGGGATCTTTCACGCGCGCAGGCCAGCTGGCTGACGATTGCCGTTCAACTCGGCTTCGTCGCCGGCGCGCTGACGATTGCCGGAGCCAACCTCGCTGATCGGGTTCCTCCTCGCCGGCTGATCTTCATCGGCGCCTCCGGGGCGGCACTGTGCAACCTGGGCGTGATCGCCGGCGACTCCTTCGGCGCCGGCGTCGCCGCTCGACTGGGAACCGGAGCGTTCCTTGCGGCGGTGTACCCACCTGCGTTGAAGGCGATGTCGGCATGGTTCCGACGGGGCCGGGGTCTGGCCCTCGGTGTGATGGTGGGCGCGCTCACCGTCGGCTCGGCACTCCCCCACCTGGTGAACGCGATCGGCGGGTTCGACTGGCAACCCACGCTCGCTGTCGTGTCGGCGCTGACATTCGCTGGTGGACTGATTGCGCTGGTGGCGTGTACCGATGGTCCGTACGCCGTGGGAACCGCACCGTTTGACCCGTCACAGCTCCGGGCGATCGTGACCAATCGCGGATTCCGGCTGGCCAGCTTCGGCTACTTCGGGCACATGTGGGAGCTGTACGCGATGTGGGCGTGGATCGCCGCGTTCTACGGCGACGTGTTCACGTCGGCACGCACGGCGAGCCTCGTCGCGTTCTTGGTGATCGCCATCGGCGCCGCCGGCTCGATCTATGGCGGTCTGATCAGCGATCGCACGAGCCGCGCCGAGGCCGCCGGTCTGGCGATGCGCTGGTCGGCCGCAGCAGCCTTCGTCATCGGCTTCCTGGTCGACGCGCCACAAGCGGTGGTGATCGTCGTCGGCCTCGTGTGGGGCTTCTGGGTGATCGCCGATAGCGCGCAGTTCTCGGCGATCGTCACCGAACGCGTCGCCCCGCGTTATGTCGGCACGGCGTTGACACTGCAACTCGCCGCCGGGTTCGTGTTGACCGTATTCACGATCTTCCTCGTGCCAACGGTGGAGGGTCGCTATGGCTGGGGATGGGCGTTCATGCTCCTGGTACCCGGTCCGCTCCTCGGTTCGTGGGCGATGCGTGCCCTACGCGTCGGACCGCGCCGACACCGGCGCGTCGAGCCGGCCAAGGGCGCGAGCGTCTTCTAACGACATCGTTTCTGACGAGACCGGCTCCGCCCATGCGCCGCGACCGAGCGTCGGCAGGCAGCATGTGGGGATGCACAGCACCGTCGAGTCGCATCTCGACTCGCGTCGCTCGTGGCTGATCGCCGTTGCGACGTTCGCTTCGACGTTCGCCGTATTCGGTGTGGCCTACAGCTTCGGTGCCTTCTTCGACCCGATGGCCGAAGAGTTCGATGCGGGGAGTGGTGAGACGGCGCTGTTCTTCTCGCTGACGACGTTCCTGTACTTCATGCTCGGCCTGGTGACCGGCCGATGGTCGGACCACGTCGGCCCGCGGCCAGTCTTGGTCACCGGCGCCGCAGCGATGCTCGCCGGACTGTGGATCACATCGGTGGCCAACTCGCTCTGGCTGGGGATCGGTGCCTACTCGCTCGGCGTCGGCATTGCGGTCGCGTGCGGGTACGTCCCGATGGTCGCGCTGGTCGGCAGCTGGTTCGAGCGACAGCGCACGCTGGCCCTCGGCGTGGCGGTGGCCGGCATCGGCTTCGGCACGCTCGTGGTCGCCCCGCTGTCGAGCTGGTTGATCGAGGCGTACGAGTGGCGGACCGCGTATCGAGTCCTCGCCGTCGGGGCGACGTTGATCCTCGTCGCCTGCGCGTTGGTGGCCACTCGCCCACCTCGGCCAGCGACGGCCGTCGCTCTCATCCCGCTGCGCGAGGTCGCCGGCACGACGGCGTTTCGCTCGCTCTACGGGTCGGCGATGCTGATGTCGCTCAGCCTGTTCGTGCCGTTCGTGTTCCTCGTCGACTATGCGGAGCGGTTCGGGATCGACCCCGGACCGGCCGCGGTGCTCGTCGGGCTGATCGGTGGGTCGAGCATCGTTGGGCGACTGGCGTTGGGCACGCTCGCCCCGCGCGTTGGCTTGATCAGGTTGTACCAGGGGTGCTTCGCGGTGATGGGTGCGAGCTTCGTGATCTGGCTCGTCGCCGACGGCCGATATGTGCTGTTGCTGCTGTTCGCCGTGGTGCTCGGCGTGGCCTACGGCGGGTTCATCGCGCTGTCGCCCGCGGTCGCCGCCGATGCCTTCGGCACCGAGGGCCTCGGCGGTGTGCTCGGTGCGCTGTATACCGCAGCCGGCGTCGGTGGCCTGCTCGGCCCGCCCATCGCCGGGGCCGTCATCGATCGCACCGACGGCTACACCACCGTGATCGTCGGTGCGATGCTGCTCACCTTCGCCGCCTTCGTCGCACTCCTCGCGCTCCCCCGCCGATAGACACTCCGGCCCGCTCGGCGCTGGCGGGCATTCTCGGCGTCCTCCGGTGCGGGGGTCGCCACCGGGGACGCCGAGAAGCAGCCGCACCCATGCGGCGTTCGCGGCCTGCTAGCGGCGCCGACGCCGACCGATGGCGTAGCCGTACGCTGACTCGGCGTTCTCCGCCAACCCGATCTGTTCGGCGAATTCGGTCTGTCCCTGCGTGGCAAACGGCTCCTCGTTCGATCCGATGGCGATGTTCGGGTCGGGCGAGGCCGACGTCAGGAGTTGCACGATGCCCTCGGCGGCGAACTCCACCGGAAGCCCGTTCGCCAGGCCCAAGCGGATCTGGTCGAGAAACAGCTGGAAATCCGGATCGCTCGAATTGCCGTTGCCGTCGACGGGCTGCACGAAGATCGGATTGAGTCCCTCTGCCAGTGCAGTCTGCACAGCCAAGGGATTCACCGTCGACACGCCGATACCCAGACCACCAGCATCGACGACACCACGCAGACAGTTGGCAAACGACAACAGCGCTCGCTTGCCCGAGTAGTAGGCGTGATACAGGCTGAGGCCGGGTTCGGTGCCGCCAACCCCGTATGCCACCACCGACGTCGTGAAGGCCATGCGGGCGTAGCCCGACGCCGCCGCTCTAGCGGCCAGCGCCTGCAACAGTCCGTTGGCCACGGCGACGTGGCCGCCGTACAGCACGGCGAGCGACCGCTCCAACGCCGGGAAGTAGGTCGCCGGATCGAGGGCAATCGGGTTCCCGAGCACGAACCTGCCGGCGTTGTTGAACAGCACGTCGATCCCGCCGTTCGACGTCACTTCAGGCCTGGTCTGCACCGCACCGAGAAACGCGGCGACCGACGCCTGGTCCTCGAGGTCGAGCTCGAGGAGCGGGAACGGATGGTTCAGGTGGGCGCCCGGGACTCGCGACGTTCCGAGCACGACGGCGCCGAGCGCTTGCAAGGCCACTCCGGTTGCCAACCCGATGCCACGCGACGCTCCGGTGATCACGACGACCTTGCCGGTCATGTCGATCTCTCCGCCGACGCCGTCGCGCGGGTAGAAATTCGGATTGGCCACCAGCTCACGGCGCCAAAACCAGGCGTCGGCCGATGGGGCGTCGATCAGCGATACAGCGCTCGCACCCGCTGCCGCGGCCGCGCCGGTGGTGATCAGGCGGCGGCGGCTCATCCCGCCGCCGGACGGTGTGGAAGTCGGTCCCTCGGTCATGAGATCGCCGACATCAGCACTTGTTGATCACTGCCGGGCTCGAACAGGCCCTCGGTTTGGTCCAGCCGGGCGACATAGCCAGGGTCAGCGGCGAGCTTGGCGTCGCGCGCCTGCCAGGCCTCGGCATCGGGGGCGGCGAAGATGAACCCGATGTCGCCGACGCGTCCGCCAACGTTGCGCGTCAACAGCCCGCCCTCGCCGGTCACCGCCTCGGCGAATTCGAGGAACTCGGTCGACCACTGCATGGCAGCGCTCATCTGGCCCGCGGCAACGACGGCGCGGGTCACGCTGACGAAGGGCTGCTGGGCGTAGTTCGTACCGGCAGCGACGATCTGGCTGACGTACACGTCAGCCGGTGCTGCTAGGGCGGGTCCCAGGGTTGCCGAGATCTCGGCGAAGGCGGGGTCCTGCTGCATCGTCGTGGAGGCGTCGGCGTAGTCGGCCACCGAGTCGAACCGACCCGAGACGAGAAACGCCCCATACGGCACGCCGAGCATGCCCTGCCACGCCGTGGTGCCATCGGCGCCCGCGCTGGCGAGCACCGATGCCAGCTGCAGCGCTCCGTCGCGAACGATCGCGCCATGGCCGGGCTTGGCCTGTAACGCACTGGAGAAGATGTACATGATTGCTCCCTTCGTGCCCGTCGCTCGGGCTCGACCG
>JBCBSO010000400.1:0-4331 GCA_039819205.1 Actinomycetota bacterium | reverse complement strand
CGGCGCTGCGGTCGCCGGCCTGCTCGGCGCGGCGCTGTCCACACCGCTGACCGCGTTGGCGATCCGTGTCTACGGTCGACTCAACGGCACGCTCGACTCCGACTCGGCTGCGTTCGCGGCATCGCCGGTCGACGACGCAGCCGTACGCATTGATGCGGACGACGACGCGGACGACGATTGATCCGGCTCGAGCGGGAGCGCGATCTCGACGCGGGCGCCGCCGAGTGTCGACTCGCCAATCGTGACTGCCCCGCCGTGGGCGCGCATCACGGCGACGACGAGCGCCAGGCCAAGCCCTGAACCGCCGGCATCTCGCGTTCGGGCCTCATCGAGGCGGGTGAACGGCTCGAGCACTGCGTGTCGCTGCTCGTCGGGAATCCCGTCGCCATCGTCATCCACGCGCACCACGCCGCCCCGCTCGTCGGTGAATACCGACACCTCGACGGTGTCGGTGCAGTGCCGTTCGGCATTGGCCACCACGTTGCGGATGGCCACCGCAACGAGATTGCGGTTGGCCGCTACCCACGTCGAACGTGCCGCAGCGATGTGATCCTCGCCGTCGACCACGGCGGCGAGCACCTCACGGGCGAGCTCGGCGAGGTCGATTCGCTGCACGTCGAGTTGGCCCGTACCGGCTCGATCGTCCAGGCGCGCCAAAGTGAGCAGGTCACCGATCAGTGCGTCCATGCGGTCGACCTCGGCGATCACGTCGTCTCCGAGCCGCGCCCGACGAGCCTCGTCGCGTTGACGGCCCATCACCTCGGTGGCGGCCCGAATCGTCGCCAGCGGGGTGCGCAGTTCGTGCGAGGCGTCGGCGGTGAACCGCCGCTGCCGGTCGCTGCTGCGCTCCAGTCGATCCAACATCTCGTTCATCACGGTCGCCAGGTGAGTGATCTCGTCACCACCGCCTGGCACCGGCACACGGCGATCGAGGTCGGTGCCACTGATCTCCTCGACCTCATCGGTGATCGCATCGACTGGACGTAACGCGCGACCGACGAGCCACCAGGTGCCGAACCCGAAGGCGATCACCAGACCCGGGACGATGAGCACCAGTGCCCGGCGGAGCGCGTCGACCGACTCATCGACCTCGTCGAGGCTGGCCAAACCGACCAGTAGTCGGCTGCCGGACTCGTCGCTGACCTCGAAGACGTCGAACACCAGCGCCGAGAGCTCGTCGTACAACTCATCGTCGTCGGTGGGCTCCTCGTCGCCGTCGACGAACACCTCGACGATCTCCTCGGACTCCAGGTCGATCACCACGTCGGCGATGAACTCGTCGCCCTCGAACAGCTCGCCGAAGGCCACACCTTCTTCGGTCTCGGTGAACAACCCGAGCCGGTACTCACGGCCGTCGAGCTCGATCTCGAAGGTCGACGCCGGCAGCCCGCTCTCTTCGAGCAACACCGCCTGCTCCTCCAGAGCTTCGGCCAGTGTGTCCTCCGCAGCGTTGACCAAATCGGTCTCCACCAGACGCAGGATCAGCAATGAGGCGCCGAACAGCGTGACCGCAACCAGTGCGGTGGCGGCCAGTGTGATCCGCCCGCGAACGCTGCGTAGCCGATTCACCGCAGCGTCCTCACAACGACCTCACGACAGATCGCTGATCGCCCGGTAGCCCACCCCGCGGACGGTGGAGATGATTGGCTGATCGAACGGATCATCGACTTTTCGCCGCAGATAGCGGATGTAGACGTCGACCACGTTCGATGCTGGTTCGTCGTCGATACCCCATACATGGTCGATGATCGTCGATCGAGGCACCGCATCGCCGTCGGCGCGCAGTAAGACCTCGAGCAGGGCCATTTCGCGACGGGTCAGGTCGATGGGCGCTCCGTGACGTGAGACCTCGGCGGTCGCCGGGTCGAGACGGAGCGAACCACACTCCAGCACCGCCGGTCGCTCACCGCCGCGGCGTCGCGCCAGGGCCCGCAGCCGGGCCAGCAACACCACGAACGAGAACGGCTTGCGCAAGAAATCGTCGGCGCCGGTGTCGAGCGCCTCGGCTTCGTCGTACTCGCCGTCTTTCGCGGTCAGCATCAGCACCGGTGTCCACACCTCGTTGGCTCGCAGTTCGCGACACACCACGTAGCCGTTCATCGACGGCAACATGATGTCGAGGATGATCACGTCGTAGCTGCCCTCGGTGGCTCGCCACAGGCCATCGGCGCCGTCGTGTTCGATGTCGACGTCGATCCCCTCGGCGTCGAGACCCTCGCGGATCACCGCAGCCAATCGCGTCTCGTCTTCGACCAGCAGCACCCGCATCGCCACCAGTGTGGTCGCGGTCTGGTTGGAATTCGATGAGAACCGCCAAACCGCACCGGGCGTTCTCTCATGTGCACATCGGCACCGTGGCGCTCAACGACACCACACGGGTGTCGCACACACCCTGGAGGACCCCATGACCGAGAAGACCACTCCCGAGCAACCGATCGAGCCCGCCGAAGACCTAGTCGGCGGAGCTGGCATCGGCCGCCGCAAGGTCGCCCTATTCGCCGGCGCCGCGTTTGCTATCGGTGCGCTGGCGGTCGGCGGTATCGCGGCGGCGAGTCAGCCGTCGGCGAGCAACGACGCCGTACAACCAGCCGAGTCGATGGTGATGCCCGGGGTTGGGCCGAGCCCAGTGTCGGCTCCCACTGACACGACCGAGTCGGGGTCAACGGCTGACGACGCCGATATCGACGACATGGACGAGATCGACGAGATGAATGATGGTGACATCGATGGGCCCGTCGACGGCGAAGACGGCGACGACGAAATGGAGGACGGGCTGAATGACGAGGGCCATGACGACGACATCGAGATCTCGCCAGCCGATGAAGCGGTCTTCAACCGCTTCGACACCTGCCTCGCCGACGCCGGATTCGACGACGCCGCCTTCGAGCAGCTCGAACAAGCCGAGCTCGATGGATCGCTCGACGAGGCCCAGCTCGACGAGCAATGGGCGGCAGTGGATTCCGCATTCGAACAATGCGAGCCGATCCTCACGGAGCTGAGCCCTGAACTGCAGGCCGAGCTCGAGGCCGACGAGGGCGACCACGACGGCCTCGTGGACTGCGATGACGAGGACGAGGGCGCCGACGAGGACGACCCCGATTCCGACGAGCTGAACGCTGACAACTCGGACGCCGACAACTCGGTTGACGAATAGGCCTCGGCCGGCACGCGGGCAGGTGGTGCGGACCCCACCTGCCCGCAGGTCGTGTCACGCGACTTCCTCAAGATGTGGTCATGACCTGCCGATACACCGTTGATGAGGTTGGTCCGACTCGCTGCACTGTTCGGCAGCGTCGTGCTGCTCGTCACCGTGTCGGTATCGATGTTCGATCTGCGCAGCGAGCGGCGCAGCGAGATCGATGCGGCAGTCGTTGCCGCCGCGGCCGCCGCGAGCCAGGAAGTCGACGCCACGATGCGTCAGGCGACCGCACTGATCGAGGCGGCGAACAGCGACACCGACCCGGCGGCAATCGCGGCAGCGTTCGGCGAGCCAGTGTCGGTGTGTGTGGTCTCCGACAGCGGTCGGCAGTGCACCGGTCGCGACCTTGCTGCTGGGTCGGCGTTTGGCCAGGCAGCCGAACAGGCCGGCATCACGGGTGGCGCAGTGCCGATCGCCCAGCCCGAGAACCAAGCCGTGCTGCTTGTTGGCGACACCGCCGACTCGGCGACGGTGGTGATCGAGCTCGGTTCGGCAGCGCTGACCCCGTCGACCCTGTCGACCGACACGCCGGTCGAGGTACGCGTGCTCACCGAGCCGACCGTGACGATCGACGGACCACAATCGGTCGACGGCCGGCGGGTGATGACGCTGACCACGCCGCTTGTCGCCGGTGGGGCCATCGAAGTGTCAGCGAGCGCCGACGGCGACGTTGGACTCGTCGGCGACGGCCTGATGTTGTACGGCCTGTTGTTCGTGTTGGGAACGATCCTCGTCGCTCTGGCCGGTTGGACGTTCCTCGTCGATCGCCGTTCGCTCGAGTATCGAGCCAGTACCGACGAGCTCACCGGGCTGGTCAACCGTCGGGAGTTCGAACGCCGCTCGGAGGAAGAGCTCGACACTGCCGGCAGGATCGGCACCGGCGTGTGTCTGATGCTCATCGACCTCAACGGGTTCAAGCAGATCAACGACTCGCTCGGTCACCAGTTCGGTGATCTCGTGCTCACCGCGTGCGCCGAACGACTGGGTGCGGCTGTGCGCGATACCGATCTCGTCGGGCGGTGGGGCGGAGACGAATTCGTGATTCTGCTGCCCGGCCTGCAAGATGCCAGTGCCGTGCGCGCCAGCGCCGACTGTATCGCTGGGCGGCTCAGCGCCTCGCCGGTCGTCGGCG
>JBCBSO010000399.1:0-4361 GCA_039819205.1 Actinomycetota bacterium | reverse complement strand
TCGTTGGCGTTTTACGATCGATTCAAGTCCGGCGTGCTGGTAGCCCGGATGACGGCCGACATCGAGTCGATGGCCGAGCTCGTGCAGTGGGGGCTGTTGCAGTTCGTGTCGGCCGGTCTGTTGATCGTGCTGACCATGGTGCTGTTGTTCGCACTGTCGTGGCAGCTCGCACTCGTTGGCCTGCTCGTGTTGCCGATCATCGTGGTTGCGTCGCGCAAGTTCCAACGCGACTCGAACGCGGCGTATCTCGATGTGCGCGAGCAAGTCGGCGAGAACCTCTCCACGATGCAAGAAGGCATCTCGGGCGTGCGTGTCATTCAGGCGTACGCACGAGAGCCAGAACAGATCAAGCGCTTCGCCGAGTCGAACCGTGGGCTGTTCGACTCCCACGTGCACAGCGTGAAGGTCAGCACGTGGTACTTCGGGCTGGTCGAAGCGTGTGGCGTGTTCGGCACGGCACTCGTCGTCGGGATCGGCGGCTGGTTGGTGTCACGGGGCGATGTGCAAATCGGAACCGTGATCGCTGCGGTGTTGTTGCTCGCCCAGCTATTCGAACCCGTTCAGCAGCTGTCGCAGCTGTACAACACACTGCAATCTTCGGCGGCCTCGCTGAACAAGCTGTTCACGATTCTCGACACCGAGCCCGATATCCAAGATGGCACGCAAGCGTTACCTGCGCACGGTGCCATCGAGGCGAGCGCGGTCGGGTTCGCGTACCCCGGAACGAGCGTGCCGGTGCTCTCTGACGTGGATTTGACGATCGGCGACGGCGAGCGACTGGCACTCGTCGGCCCGACGGGTGCCGGCAAGTCGACGCTCGCCAAGCTGATCGCCCGGCTGTACGACCCGACCCGGGGATCGATCGCCTTTGGTGGGGTCGACCTGCGCGACGCCACGCTCGAGTCACTCCGCACGCGGATCGTCGTCGTTCCCCAGGAAGGCTTCCTGTTCTCGGGAACCGTTGCCGACAACATCCGCATCGCTCGCTCTGACGCAACCGACGACGAGCTGCGCGATGCGCTCGACGCGATCGGCGCGCTCGAACGGTTCGACGGCTTCGACGATGGCATCCACACCGAGGTGCGTGAGCGCGGTTCCCGCCTGTCCGCAGGCGAGCGCCAACTCGTGTCGCTAGCGCGGGCGGCGCTGGTCGACCCTTCCGTCTTGGTGCTCGACGAGGCGACCAGCAACCTCGACCCGGGCACCGAAATGATCGTCGAGCATGCGCTGGAACGCCTGATGGCCGACCGTACGACCATCGTGGTCGCCCACCGTCTCACCACTGTGCAGCGCGCCGATCGCATCGGCGTCGTTGCGGGTGGCCAGCTGGTCGAGCTCGGTACCCACACCGAGCTCGTCGCCCAGGGTGGCCGTTATGCCGCCCTCGCCGACGCCTGGGCCCGCAGTCAGCCGTCTGTGTAGGGCTCGGTCGCCCTGGCGGGCTTCCCCTCGCCTCCCGTGCTCGCGCCCATGGCGCTCGACCACCTGAGCTGGAGACCGCGATCTGGTGCTCTTCCGTTCGCCTTCGCCTGTTGATGGGACGTCAGGCGCGTTCGAAGACGAGGACGAACTCGAGCAGGCCGTTGTCTTCGGTCGAGACCACACCGAACGATGGGTCGTCGATGTCGTAGTCGGAGAACAGGATCGGGATGTTGCCAAGTACGCCGATCCGCTCTCCGTTGCCTTCGGCGGTGACGTCGAACGTCACCGTCCGCGTCACACCGTGCAGGGTCAGGTCGCCGGTCGCTGTGGTCGTGATCTGCTCGCCGACCGCTGGAACGGTTCCGAGTTCGATCGGCGCGGTGAGCACGAACGTGGCGGTTGGGAACTGATCGGTCTCCATGATCCGACCGGCGAACTGCCCGTCGCGGCGCGAGTCGTCGCTCGTGATCGATGCCACCTCAACCTCTACGGCAAGGTCGGTGACCTGCGTGCCCGAGATCGTCATCGCGCCGTCGATCTCGTTGCTTCGCCCGACCGCAGTCACGTTCACGCCGGCGAGGACCTCGTCGACTCGATAGCCGAACTCCGACTCTTGTGTTGGCGTCCACTCGCCGTCGTAGTTCAGCTCACCGGACGACGCCGTGGTGTCCGGCGTCGGGGCTGCGGTCGTCGCTGTTGTTGCGGCCGGAGCCGTCGTCTCGGCCGGTGCCTCGCTCGCCGCCGTGGTGGGAGCGGCGGATGTGGCGGCTGGCGCGGTGGACGGCGTCGTCGCGTCGATTGCGGCACTCAGATCGTCGGTGTCGAGCTCATCAGGCGAGTCGTTGATCACGTTCGCGTAGATAAAGATGGCGCCGTACACCAGCGCCACCAGCACGACGACGCCGAGCACCGCCCACTTGATGAACCGGGTCCACGACTTCGGCTCGTCCTGTTCGATCATCGACTCGGGAGCGTCGGACATCACCACATCATGACCGATCGAACACTGCCCGTTGAGGCTGCGCACACAGGAATCCGGTAAGACTGTCGTCCATGCCTGATGCCAGCGATGCCGTGTCCGCAGTCGATGTCTCCGTCGCCGCCTCAGTTCCCGCTGCTGCTGGTGCTGTCGGTTACGCCGTGGCCACCAAAGGCTCGGTCCCGCGTGCCCTGGGTATCAACCGCGCCGGTCTCGAGGCCAACGGCTTCAAGGGCGCGGTCGGCGAGACCCTAGCGGTGCCGAACGGCGATGGTCTCGCCATTGCAGTCGGGATCGGTGACTCCGCCGACGTAGACACCGCCGCGTTGCGTACTGCCGCTGCGGCATTCGGGCGGGCGGCAGCCGTACACCGGTCGTTGGCGACCAACCTCGCTGACGTCGACGGCGTCGCTCCGGCGGCCGCTGGCCAGGCGGTAGCCGAGGGCGTGTTGTTGGCGTCGTACCGCTACGTCGGCTTGAAAAACGACACCAAGAGCGGTTCCCGGCTGGCGGCGTTGACCCTCGTTGCCGGCGCAAAGCGGCGGGACGGAGTCGGGGAGGGGGCAGCGCGCGGGCAGGTCATCGCCACGGCCGGTGCGCTCGCCCGCGAGCTGGCCAACACCCCGCCGACCTACCTGAACGCCAAGGACATCGCCGATCGGGCGGTGGCGATCGGTGCCGATACCGGGCTCACGGTCGAAGTGTTCAACGCCGACGACCTCACTCAGATGGGGTGCGGTGGCCTCCTCGGCGTCAACCGCGGCTCGACCGAGCCGCCGCGCATGGTCAAAATCACCTACACCCCGCGCCGCCCGAACGGCCACCTGATCCTGGTTGGCAAGGGTGTGATGTACGACTCGGGCGGGATTTCGCTGAAGCCGAGCGACGGCATGCATCAGGTGATGAAGATGGACATGTCGGGCGCCGCAGCGGTGCTTGCCGCAATGTCGACGCTGCCGGCGTTGCGTGGGCGCACCAAGGTCACCGCGTTCTTGATGTGTACCGACAACATGCCGTCGGGCAGTGCGTTGAAGCTTGGTGACGTCCTCACGATGCGCAACGGCAAGACCGTCGAAATACACAACACCGATGCCGAAGGCCGACTGGTCATGGCCGATGCGCTGGCGCTTGCCGTCGAAGAGGCGCCAGACGCGATCGTCGACATCGCCACCTTGACTGGATCGGCGCTCGCCGCGCTCGGGCCGGAAGTGGCGGCGCTGATCGGTTCGAACCAGTCGTTCATCGATCAGGTGAAGGCCAGCGGCGACGCCGTCGACGAGCCGTTGTGGCAACTACCGCTGGAACGCAGCCGCTATCGCAAGATGCTCGACTCGGTGGTGGCCGATATGCGCAATATCGGCGGTCCGTACGCCGGCGCGATCACGGCATCGATCTTTCTCAGCGAGTTCACCGGCGACGTGCCATGGGCTCACCTCGACATCGCCGGCCCGATGAAGGTCGACGCCGACCGCGGCATCTACACCAAGGGAGCAACGGGGTTCGGGACGCGCACGTTGATCGAGCTGGCGACGAATTTCTCCGCGCCCGACGCCAACAGCTGACCGCGACCGTTGGCTGACAGCGGGGCCAGCCGGCCCAACATCGTGTTCATCATGAGCGACGATCACGCCGCTCACGCGATTTCGGCATACGGCTCGCGGATCAATACAACGCCGCACATCGATCGCCTCGCCGCCGATGGGATGCGGTTCGACTCGTGCTTTTGCACCAACTCAATCTGCACCCCGAGCCGTGCGTCGATCCTCACCGGAACGTACAACCACATCAACGACGTGACCACGTTGATCACGCCGATGGACAACCGGCTCGACACGTTCCCCAAGCGGCTGCAGGCCGCCGGGTATCAGACGGCGATCTTCGGCAAGTGGCGGGGCGCCGGTTCCCATGTGCGGTGCGGCGCTTTGTGGTGACAGAGCAGTGCAAACGGACGGTCCGGATC
>JBCBSO010000398.1:0-4363 GCA_039819205.1 Actinomycetota bacterium | reverse complement strand
GGTGAAGCCCGGCATCACGCTGCGGATCGCAATGTTGTCGATCCAGCGGCCGGTCTCGTCGCCCGCCTCGGTGAAGAACCCTGCGCCGGCACTGTCGTAGGCCACGTTGCGCACGAAGTCGACATGACTCGAGTGATTGGTGAACGCCCAGCCCGGGTCGCCGGTGACCACGCTGTCGGCGATCACCGCCGGTTCGGATGTGGGGAGCGCTCCGCCGCGATGGAAGTGCACCGAGTATCGACCGCGCACGTTCGTCCCGCCGAGCGCAGAGAACTCGCCGGTCCATCCGACCGCGCCCGGCTCGATGTCGACGAACTCGACGTCGTCGAGTTCGCGCGACTTGTCGGTTCGGCCCATCTCGCTAAACCGTGCGCCGCGGATGTCGGCCGCGAGCGTGTGCGCGATCATGAGGTGGCCGCGACGATCGATTGCCGGATTCTCCGATGACAGCACCACGTTGCGGGAGAGATTCGCCACGTACAGGTCGAGATCGTCGGCGGGAGGGACATGATGGGCGTCGAGCGGACGATCGAGTGCGATGGTCGCTCCGTCGACACGAGTGATCGTCCGAACCTCATCGCTCGTCGGCCCGTCGGTCCCGGTGATCACGAGCTCGTCGCCAGCCCGCCAACCGGCCGGTGCGTCGGTGAGCGTGATGCTGGCGTCGCCCGCCCGGGGGAACGACGCCACGGCCGCCCGGTGCGTCGTCGCGGTGCCGTGGATGGTTGTGGTGCCGTACAGCACCGCGCCGCGCGACAGCAGCGCTGGATCCCATTGCCGGTCGATCGGGCCGTCGTCGGCAAACGTCAAGCGGGCGGTCGCCGCGGCGTCGATCGGTGCGGCCGGCGAGCCGATCTCCAGCGTTCCGCCCGGCGCTGACACCACCGTGTCCACGCGCAGCTCGGTGTCGACGTCGGGTGCAAAGCGCAGCGTGCCGTCGATCCCGATCGTCTTGATCGCGGGGCCGACGACGCCGTCGACCGTCACGGCAATGCCAGCGGGGATCACCACCCGACTGCCTTCACCTGGCGAAGCGCCGCTCGCCCAGGTGCTCGATGCGCTCCAGTCGCCGCTGGCGACCGCGGTGTGCGTGGCGAGCTCCGGGCCGACCAGCGCCAGTGCGGGATGGTGGTCGCCAGGGTGGTCGGCGCGGTGGTCGGCACGGTGCTGGTGGTCGGTCTCGGCGACCGTCGCAGCCGACGCGGCGTCGTTCGCGCGAGTCCCCGACGCGCACGCGCTCAGGGCGAGTGCGCCCGCGGCTGCCAGCAGCGCGGGGCGTCTGAGGGATCGAGTCGAGATCGTGGGCATACGCCTACCGTGACGATCACAACATGAGAGTTGGCTTGGATCGGCCAGCGCACAGGGTCCGGCCGCCGACCCGCGACGTGGTACGTCAGTCTGTGGCGGGGAATGGGTACTCGACGCCAGTCATATCCTCCGACACCGCCCACAACCGCTGCTGCAAGTCGGCGTCATTCGATCGACTGTTCGATTCCACGACCACGGGATGTCCACGCACTTCCATAAAGCCGTCAGGCCCGTAGTACTGGCCGCCCTGGGCCGTTGGGTCGGTCGCCGCCCGGAGTTGCGGTAGCGCGCCCATTGCCGCGCTTTGGGCCAGCTTGCCGAACGCGGGCGCGAGGAAGCCGGCGCCAGGGACGTGGCGCACGAGGTCGGTGTCGGAGCCGCCGGGATGGGCGGCGAGAGCGATCGTCGATGCTCCGGCCTCGTCGAGCCGGCGTTGCAGTTCGTAGGTGAACAGCAGGTTGGCCAGCTTCGAGCGGCCGTACGCGGCGACGCGGTTGTAGCTCTTCGTCGCGTTGATGTCGTCGAAATCGATCGAGGACAGGATGCGGTGGCCGACGCTGCTCACGGTCACGATGCGCGAACCCTCGGTGGTCAGCAACTGGTCGAGCACGTGGCCGGTGAAGGCAAAGTGACCGAGGTGATTCGTGCCGAACTGCATCTCGAAGCCATCGGCGGTCTCTTGCCGAGGGGTGTACATCACGCCGGCGTTGTTGATCAGCAGATCGACGCGATCGGTCTGCGCATCGAGCTGTTCGGCCGCCGTCCGGATCGAATCGAGCGACGCGAGGTCGAGCTCGAGCACATCGAGCTGCGCGTCGGGCAGATCGGCGCGGATGTCGTCGATCGCGGCGGCGCCCTTGTCGACGTTGCGCACGGCGAGCACCACCGACGCGCCAGCCGCAGCCAGCGCACGGGCGGTCTCGAGGCCGAGACCGGTGTTGGCGCCGGTGATCACCGCCACTCGGCCGTCCTGGTCGCCGATGTCGTCGGCGGTCCATTTGTTGCTCATGACATCTCCGTTCCAGCCCGCAGGCGTCGTCCTCGTCTCTAGTCTGGCGCAGTGCCGAGGGACCGCCATCTCGATCGCCGATGACGCTGCGCCAACGGTTCAATCAGGTGTTCCAGCTGTCGGGCGCCGAGTGGGCGGCGGTTCGCCCCTTGCTGCTCGTCGGGTACTTCGAGAGCTACGACAGCTCACTGCTGTCGATCGGCGCCAGCACCATCTCGGTCGGATTGGGAGTGACGGCATCTGCGTTCGCCGTGGCGACGTCGATCATCCGCTTCATGGGACTCGGCAGCATTCCCGTGGCACGGTTGGCGGATCGGATCGGCCGCAAGCGGCTGCTCGTGATCTCGATGATCGGATTCACGTTGGCCACCGGGCTCACGGCGGCGTCGTGGGGCCTGTACGTCTTCGTCGTGTTCAGTTCGGCGGTGCGCGTCTTCGTTGGCACCGAAACTGCCGTCGCCACGGTCGTGATCTCCGAGCAGGTCGACGCTCGGCGCCGGGGCAACGCCCTTGCGGTGTTGGGTGCGTTGTCGGGTCTCGGTGCCGGCACCCTCGCGTTCTTGCTGCCGCTGGCCGATGCCAGCAGTCTCGGCTGGCGCGTGTTGTACATCTGGCCGCTCGTGTTGATGCCGCTGGTGGTGTGGCTTCGTCGGTCGCTGCACGAGACCGGGGCGTTCGAGCGGGCCGAGGCCGACGATCAGCTGCAACGTTCGTTCTGGCCAACGATCGCCCCCGAGTATCGGCCGTGGATCATCAGGATGGCGGCCATCCAGTTCGCCTACGGGGCCGTCGAGACATCGGCGTTGTTCTATGCCTCGCATGTGGCCACCGTCGACTACGACTGGGTCGGGCTGTACTCGCTCGTGCTGATCCTCGGCGCGCCCTTTGGCGTGGTCGGCTTCGTGGTCGGCGGTCGGTTGAGCGACCGCTGGGGCCGTCGACCGGCCATCGCCGCATCGCTCGTCGCGCTCGCCGCAGGCGTCGTCATCATCTTCCCGCTCGGTACACCGACCACGTTTGCGCTCGGCTACTGGTTGATCGTGTTCGCCAACTCGGCGATCTGGCCAGCCGGTGGGGCGTACATGGCCGAATTGTTCGCCACCGAGGTGCGGGCGACGTTCCAATCGTTCCTCGTCTCGTTCCAGGTGCTCGGCAGCTCGATCGGCCTGCTCGTCGTTGGCCTGGTGTCGACCCGGCGTGAGGTCGACGAGTTGATGGTGGTGGCGGCGGTGCTCGTGATCGGCGCCGCCGTGCTGCTGCGGCGGATGCCCGAAACCGTGGGCCCCTCGCGCGATCTGCAATTCGTCGAGTGAGCGGACAGTTGAACTTGACCGCAACGGTCCGTCAGCGCCAGGAGAGCACGGCGGCAGTATCGGGCGCGAACGCGCCAGCCGCAGCGCGTTGGTATGCATCGACGATGGCGTCGATACCAGTTGCCTCCACGATGTTGAGCCGACTGCCAATCCACGGCGCAAAGTCGCTCCATGCCGAAGCGAAGCGAGCGTGGTACGCGCCTGCGCCCTGCGCAGCTGCGCCCTGCTCGGCGACGTCGGGGATGAAGAAGAAGCGCGGTGGTGGCCCGACCAGCGCTGCGCCGTCGCCCCCTGCGCCGCGATGTGTTGCGCCCAGCGTGATCGAGTCGACGAGACGATCCCCGAGGGCCGCATGGACGCGACCAGTCACACCAGGGTTGCCAGCGGTGTCGACGTAGGCGGCTGGGCCGGCCACATCCTCCAGCGCCATGTCGTCGTAGGTCGCCGTGATGTCGTAGGCGTCGGTCTCCTCGACGAAGCGCGCATTGCCCGCCGAGGTCAGGCCAACGACCGTGACGTCTGGCGCCTCGCGGCGCAGTGACCACGCCAACGCCAAGGATGTTTTGCTCGATGCGCTCGACACGACAACGGTCGCCGCGTTTCCGGCGAGCTGATCGGCCAGGGCCCAGCCGGTCATGAACAGCGCCCACATCACGGCCTGCAGTGGCTCGCCGGCCGCGGTGTACAACGGATCGCTGCCGCAGCGATACAGCCTGGTGTACCAGGGGTGCAG
>JBCBSO010000397.1:0-4373 GCA_039819205.1 Actinomycetota bacterium | reverse complement strand
CTCGACGACGCCCTACCAGTGGGCGCACGGGAGCTCACCGAACGAGAGCTGGTGATCCTGCGGCTGTTGCCGCACGGGTTGTCTCGCCGGGAACTCGCCGAGCAGCTCTACGTGTCGGAGAACACGCTGAAGACCCATCTCACCTCGATTCGTCGCAAGCTCGGCGTGAGCGGTCGTGCCAGCCCGATCGAGGCCGCACGCGCGCTTGGTTTGATCGATCCCGAGTGAACGACACGGCGAGCGAAGCCGGCGAACGGTACGGGTGAACCGCCCCATCGGGCGATGTCGCCAGCCGGCAATGCCCGCATCGTGGTCGTCGCCTGCCGGAGAGACCGGCGGAGAAGGGAACGACCATGACTTTTGAAATCGCCAAGCAATTCACGATCGAGGCGCCCGTCGAGCGGGTGTGGAGCATTCTCGCCGACGACTTCGAGAACGTGTACGACTGGGCCACCGGACTCGAGAGCTCGGCGCCGAATCCCGACGCGCCGCGTCAGGCCGACGGCACCGCCGGCGGTCGGGTGTGCCAGGTGCCGGGCTTCGGCTTCACCGACGAGCGAGTCGTCGCCTATGAACCGAATCAGCACGTGATCGCCTACTCGGTCGAGGCCGAGAAGATCCCCGGTTTCGTGCAGAACATGACCAACCGGTGGACGCTGCAGCCCACCGAGGATGGTTCGACCGTGGCGTCGATGCGCCTCACTGCCGATATCTCCGGACCGCTCGGGGCGATCATGAAGCCGATGATGCGGCGCCGTTTCGAGAAGCTGCTGTCGGCGGTGACCACCGACCTCGCGGTGTACGCCGAGACGGGCACCGTGTCGAGCGGAAAGGCCAAGGAACTCGCCGCCCAGGCCGCGTGAGTCGGCCGGGTGGGGGTGCGTCCCGCCCGGCCGCTACGGCGCTTCGCTGGCGGTGCACACCCGTGGTGACTCGAGTTCGACCTCGAGGTAGGCCGTCTGTGGCTCGCCAGCGCCCGTCAGCATGCCGTCGTAGAACACGATGGTCTCATCGCTGTCGGCCAGTGCATCGTCGTCGACGAGCGTGCCGCCGAGGGTCGGTACCACGATCGTCAGTCGTGTCGTCTCGCCGGTCGGCACGGCGGTGAAGCTGGTGTTGTCGGTGGCGATCCCGCTGAGCGCCCGGCCTGACGGCGTGTCAACCGTGCACACGTCGAGAATGCCGGCGGTGTAGCCGCGAGCGTCGACATCGTTCGACGGCACCAACTCGATGAAGTCGAGGCACTCCTCGACACCGCCCGGCGGCGCAGTCACGGCCACGTCGAGTGATGCCCCGTTGCGGGTGATTTGCCCCAACGTTGCGCCGTCGGTGACTTGTAGCCCATTGGCCGCCACGACCTCGCCGGTGTCGGGGTAGCGCACGTCCATGGTGACCTGGTCACCGGCGACGCGCTGCTCGACGACCACGCGTCCATCGGTGGAACTGCGCACGAGAAAGCTCGACACCTCGTCGCCTTCAGGTCCACGCGGCAGCTCGCGACACGACGACTCGACGGCCAGTCGTTCTTCGCCGTAGGCGGCGAAGCCCGGATCTGGTGGTGTGACGGCGGGCTCGTCGCTGTCGTCGGGCGCCGGCGTCGCTGGCGGCGTCGTCGACGCGCTGGTGGTCTCGCTCGGTGCGGTGGTGTCGGTCCCGGCGTCGGTTGGCGCGTCGGCGGTGTCGCCGCCTTCCCCGCCCCCCGTGTCGCCGCCGGTGCCGGTGTCGCCGCCGCCGGTCGAACCGTCGTCGTTCGATGCCGGCGGTTCGGTCGGGGCGGTAGTCGCGTCGGCGGTCGTTGCGGTCGAGTTGACCGTGGTGGATCCGCCGTTGGCGCCGACCCCGTCATCGTCGGATGCGTCGTCGTCAGTGGTGGCCGTCGCCGCGACCGCCGACTCCAGCGCGGTCGTCGTGGTCAGCGACGTCGAGGTTGACGCGTCGAGCGGCGCGGTGTTGTCGTCCCCGTCGCCGCCGCCGGCGAACGCGACGAACAGTCCGCCGATGAGCACGACGGCAAGGCCGATCGCCGCGGGTATCAGCCATGGAGGGCGAGCGTCACCAGACGACGTGCCGCCGTGGGTCTGCGTGCTGCCGCCGCCGGGCGTGCCGAGCCCCATGCGGATTGCCGGTTGCACACGCGTGGGTTCCGGATTGGCACGGTCGTCGTGTCCAGCGCCATCGGTGGCGTCTGGCGTGGGCTGGGTGGGCCCAACACCGTCAGGACGTGTCGCCGCCCAGAGATCGTCGTCGTCGCCGCCAGGCATGACGCGCATCGTGACACATCGCCTCGTGCGGTTGTGGGCGCGATCGCACCGCGGGTGTCGAAGTCTGTGAAGATGTCCCGGTGACAAAGCGACTTGGCGTCATCCTCGCGGCCGCAGTGATGGTGCCGTTGCTCGCCGTTGGCGGGGCACGCGCAAGTGACCAGCAGCCGGGGAGCTCTTCGCCGGTCACGGTGACCGACCGCATCATCAACGGTGCCGATGCGACCATCGATCAGGCGCCGTGGCAGGTCGCGCTGGTGTCGCTCCAGGGGGGCGGACCGGGCTTCTTCCAGTTCTGTGGAGGCTCGCTGATCGACCCGCAGTGGGTGCTCACGGCGGCCCACTGTTTCGATCCGCCGTTGCCGGCAGACCTACGAGTACTCAGCGGACGCGCCGCCCTCGACGCCACCGTGCCGTCCGACTTCACCGAAGTCGCCGAAATCATCGTCCATCCCGGCTGGGCGGGCTCGTCGAACTCGAACGAGAACGACATCACGCTGCTGCGGCTGGCCACCCCGATCGATGTCGACGTGTCCGACGCCGAGGTGATCGACCTGCCGTGGTTTGCAGATGCCAGTGCATGGCCGGGCCGCGGCACTCTTGCCGAGATCACCGGATGGGGCCGCACTATCCCTTCGGACAACTTGTCCTTCCCGGCACAACTGCAGCTGGCCACCGTGCCGATCCTGACCTCGCCGAACGAACAGGAGTGCGGCCGGTACGGCGCGTCGTTCCTCGCCGGCGCAATGCTCTGTGCCGCCGATCTGCAAGACAGAATCGACAGCTGTCAGGGCGACTCTGGCGGACCCCTGGTCGCCGAAGCCGACGGCGTGCCCACGCTTGCGGGAGTGACCAGCTTCGGGGTTGGTTGCGCCAATGGCGTCGATCCTGGTGTGTACGCACGCGTCACGACGTACCTGTCGTGGATCGCCGCGGAATCCGGGCTGGCCCCCGATGGCTGGACCGGATCGATCATCGGCGTTGGGCCGGCGCGCATCGTGGAAACGCGGCAACCGCCCGCTGGCGGCACGACGATCGACGGGGAGCAGCAGGGGATTGGACGGCTCGCCGCAGGCTCCGTGCTCGAGGTCCAAGTCGCTGGTCGCGCCGACGTCGACGTCGATGCCCTCGGGGCGACGCTGAACATTGCGGTGATCGGCCCAGAGCGCAACGGCTTCGCCACCGTATTCCCGTGCACCTCATCGCCGCAGCCGCCGGGCGATCGTCCGGGGTCCTCCACGATCAACTTCTCCACCGGTGATGTCGTGGCGAACAGCGTGTTCGTCCGACTCGGATTCGAGGGTCGCGTGTGCGTGTATGTGCACCGCGCAGCCGATGTCGTCGTCGACGTCACCGGGTTTGCGCCGATCGGCTCAACACCGGTTGGCCTGCGGCCAGCGCGTCTGCTCGAGACCCGCGAGGGCCTGCCCGCAGTCGACAACGTGCCCGCCACCGTCGGCGGCGGGCCCATCACCCGCGGTCGGATCCCCGCCGGTATCACGGTCGAGGTCCAGGTGGCCGGCCGCGCCGGTGTGCCGTTCGATGCCCGCGCTGCCTGGGTAAATGCCGCGGCCATCCAGCCCGACGGCCAGGGCTTCCTCACCCTCTTCCCCTGTGGCGCCACCCGGCCCGGGTCGTCCACGCTGAACTATGGCCCCGGCGAGGTCGTGGCCAACGGTGCGCTCGTGCAACTCGGAGTGGGCGGCACCATCTGTGTGTTCGCCAATCGCACCACCGACATGATCATCGACGTCACGGCATTTCTGCCGAACGGCTCGCCAATCGCTGGCCTCCTACCGGCGCGCCTCTTGGAGACGCGGCCGGGGGAGCCGACGACCGACGGCCTGCAGGCAGGGATCGGCCGGCTCGCGGCGCGCACGACAGTCGAGATCCAGGTGACGGGCCGGGCCGGTGTCCCGACGGCCGCAACGGCGGCACTTGTCAACATCACCGCAATCCGTGGCGCGCTGAACGGGTTCATCACGCTCTTCCCGTGCGGTACCGAGCGCCCCGAGGCCTCCACGCTCAACTACGCGGCGGGCGACGTCGTCGCCAACGGCGCGTTCGTCGAGCTGGGCGCCGATGGCACGCTGTGCTTGTACACCCATCGCG
>JBCBSO010000396.1:0-4395 GCA_039819205.1 Actinomycetota bacterium | reverse complement strand
ACCGACGTCACCGGGTTGCGCAGACCGAAGATGAAGTCGGTCGAGGCAGGGCTCGACATCGAGATGCCCTTTCGCCAGCAGCGGGCGACGACCCTGCCGGAAGCGGTCGACAGTGGCGAACTCGATCTCGACACCATCGACCAAGCGGTGGGTCGCATCATGGCCACGTTGCTGCGCTTCGCCGCCGTGTACCGCTCCCGCCCGCCCTTCGCCGAGATCGGATGTCGGGCACACGTCGAGCTCGCTCACGAGGCGGCGGTGTCGTCCACCGTGCTGGTGCGCAACAGCGCCGGCGTGCTGCCGGCCGACCCAACGAGCACCGGCCGCATCGCGGTGATGGGAGAGTTGGCCGCCGAAGCCAACCTCGGCGATGGCGGTTCCAGCGACGTGCGCACGACCACAGCGGTGACGCTGCTCGAGGGAATCGAGGCGGCATTCCCCGACAGCCGCGTGCACCATGTGGACGACGCCGCGTTGGCGGCCTCGAGCGATCTGGTGGTCGTGGTTGTCGGCACCACGAAACACGACGAGGGCGAGTACCTCGACACCGCCGGGACCGCCGTCGTCGCCGCGCAACTGTTCCCGTCGACCGACGATCCACTCGTCGGCACCGCCGCACCAGGCATCGACTACGACGTCCCCCCGACGGCAACCAATACGGCGCGTCCGGTCGACGCAGCATCGGACAACGACCCAGCGGAGGGGACCCCGAGTGAGCTGGGACCGAGCGACATGGCGCCCGGCGGCGACCGCCGCACGCTGCGGCTCAGTGAGACCGACGAGGCGCTCATCGCGGCCGCGGCGGCGCTCGATACCCCGACCGTGGTGGTCGTGATGGGCGGATCGGCATTCGTGATGCCGTGGGCCAAGACGGTCGACGCCATCGTCTATTGCTGGTATCCGGGTGAGCAGGGCGGCGCTGCGGTCGGCGAGATCCTCGCCGGTGTTGCCGAACCGGGCGGACGCCTCCCGTTCGCCATCCCGACCGACGAGGCCCAGCTGACCGATTTCGATCCGGACGCGGAACGGGTGACATACGACTACTTCCATGGTCAGTGGAAGCTCGACCGAGACGGGGTCGCCGCCCACTATCCCTTTGGCTGGGGGCTCGGGTACACCACCATCGGGATCGCCGGCGCAGCACTCGACGAACACGCCACAACGGTTACCGCGCAGCTACGCAACGACGGCGAACGAGATGGGTCGATGGTGGTGTTCGTCCACGGCGGCATGTCGAGCAGCGACCACGAGCGTCCGCACCGCCGCCTGATCGGTTTCGCCAAGACGCACGTGCCGGCCGGGGCGACGGTCGCCGTCGATGTCGCCCTCGATTGGCGGCAGCTCGACCTACGCCATGCGGGCGCATGGCGTACCGAACCAGGCGAGTATCTCCTCGACGTCGGCCGCCACGCCGACGACCCCGACGCCATCGGGATCGCCGTCCAGCGGGGATAAGGTCCGGCTCGTGAGTAAGCCGGAGGTTTCCATCCCAGCCGTTGATCCGCCCGCCGACCTGGTGATCGACGATCTCGTCGTCGGCGAGGGCACCGAGGCGACCGCTGGCACCGACGTCACTGTGCACTACGTCGGCGTGTCGTGGTCGACCGGCGATCAATTCGATGCATCGTGGGACCGTGCCGAACCGTTCCGCTTCGGACTTGGTGCCGGTCAAGTGATCGCTGGTTGGGACCATGGGGTGCTCGGCATGCGCGTCGGTGGCCGCCGCCAGCTGACGATTCCGTCGCACCTCGGTTATGGCGCCGCCGGCGCCGGCGGGGTCATCGCCCCCAACGAAACGCTCGTCTTCGTGGTCGATCTGCTCGAGGTGCACTGAGCCGCTTGCCGCAGCGAGCCGCGGATGCGAACATGTGTTCGTGCCCGCGGCGAGTTCTGCATCTGCGTCGATTCTTCACGCTGATCTCGACTCGTTCTACGCGTCGGTAGAACAGCGCGACGATCCCGCGCTGCGCGGCAAGCCGGTCGCGGTGGGCGCCTCGCCGACCGGCGGCGTCGTCCTGGCGGCGAGCTATGAGGCCAAGGCCTTCGGTGTGGCCACCCCGATGGGTGGAGCACAAGCGTGGCGGTTGTGTCCCGAGCTCATTTCCGTGGCGCCGCGCTTCAGCGCCTACTCGGCGGCCAGCGAGGCCGTGTTCGAGATCTTTCGCGACACGACACCGCTCGTGGAGGGCATTTCGATCGACGAGGCCTTTCTCGACGTCGGCGGGTTGCTTCGCCTCAGCGGCAGCCCAACCGAGATCGCCACGAGGCTGCGTGCCCGAGTCCGCACCGACGTCGGATTGCCGATCACGGTTGGCGTCGCCCGGACCAAGTTCCTGGCCAAGGTGGCGAGCGGCGTTGGCAAACCCGACGGGCTGTTGGTGGTTGAGCCCGACGCCGAGCTCGAGTTCTTGCACCCGCTTCCCGTCCAGCGACTGTGGGGTGTTGGTGCCGTCACGGCGCAGCGGCTGAACGAGCGCGGGATCTACGTGGTTGGTGACATCGCAACGCTGTCGGAGTCGGCGGTGGTCGCGCTCACGGGGAAGGCCGTCGGGCGGCATCTGTATGCCCTCGCGCACAACCTCGATCCACGGCCGGTCGAGACGGGCCGCCGGCGGCGTTCGGTTGGCGCGCAGCACGCGCTCGGCCGACGCGCACGAACACGCGACGACTGTGATGCCGTGCTCGCCGGACTCGTCGACCGCGTCACCGGGCGACTGCGCGGCGCCGGCCGTGCGGGGCGCACGATCACCTTGCGCATCAGGTTCCACGACTTCGCCCGGATCACGCGTTCGTTCACGCTTCCCGAGGCCACTTCCTCGAGCGCCGCGGTACGGCGCATCGGTGGCGCGTTGCTCGATCGCGTCTGGCCCGAGATCGAAGCGCGTGGGATCTCGCTGCTCGGCGTCGCTGTAAGTCAGCTGGTCGACGACGAGGCCATCCAGATGGCGCTGCCATTCGACCGCACGGCTGCACCTGCGCTCGATGAGGCACTTGACGCCGTGCACGACCGTTTCGGCGGGTCGGCGCTTCGCCGTGCGTCGTCGGTCGGCCGTTCCATGGTGTCGATGCCGATGCTGCCGGACTGACCCGCCCGCGTCGCGCGGGCAAACGATCTATCGTGCCGCTGGTGCGCAGCGTGCCGTATCCACCAATTGGCGATCATGGGGTGATCGGCGATCTCCAGTCGGCAGCGCTGGTGGCCACGGACGGTTCGATCGATTGGTTCTGCGCTCCTCGATTCGACTCGCCGCCGGTGTTCGCATCGGTGCTCGATGCCGAGCGCGGCGGGCACTTCTCGATCTGCCCACAGGCCGAGGCCGTGACGCGCCAGATGTACTTGCCCGAGTCGGCGACCCTGGTCACCCGGTTCTTGTCTGCCGACAGCGTCGCCGAAGTGACCGACCTGATGCCGATCGACGACCCGACCACGGCCACCGACCGGCGGCGCATCCTGCGCGTCGTCCGCGGGCTGCGTGGTACCACACGGTTTGCGGTCGAGGTCGCCCCGGCGTTCGACTTCGGGCGGTCCGAGCACACCGTGAGCGGCAGTGGTTCGCACGTTCGTTTTGCGACCGCCGACTATGGCATCGACGTCACGGCGACGGTTGACTTCACCATCGACGGCGCGATGGCCACCTCCACGGTCGAGGTGGGCGAAGGCGACGTGGCGTGGTTCGTGCTCGAGTCAGGAGCCAACGCGCAGACGGTCGAACTGACCCGTCACGACGTCGATCAACAGCTGATGGCGGCGAGCGACTACTGGCACGATTGGGTCGGCAAGGGCCACTACCGAGGTCGGTGGCGGGAGATGATCACCCGCTCGGCGATCACGCTCAAGCTGATGACGTATGCGCCGACCGGTGCGATGGTCGCCGCTCCGTCGACCAGCCTTCCCGAGCGAATCGGCGGTGAGCGGAACTGGGACTATCGGTTCACGTGGGTGCGCGATGCATCGTTCTCGATGCGCGCCCTGCTAGCGCTCGGCTTCGACGACGAAGCGATCGCCTTCTCGCACTGGATGGTCGACCGCATCGACGAACGCCGCAATCGTCAACACGGGCCGCTGCAGATCATGTATCGCGTCGACGGCGCGACCGAGTTGAGCGAAGAGAACCTCGACGATCTCGACGGCTACCGCCAGTCGCGGCCGGTGCGCATCGGCAACGGCGCGGTCGATCAGCTGCAGCTCGATATCTACGGCGAGCTGCTCAATGCGTTGTACCTGCTCGACACGTCGGGGCACTTCATCAGCGGTCGAGCTTGGCGTGGTGTCGTCGAAATGATCGACTGGTTGTGCGAGAACTGGGACCAGCCCGAAGCCGGCATCTGGGAGTCGCGCAGCGGCCCACAGCACTTCGTGTACGGCCGGATGATGGTGTGGGTAGCGATCGATCG
>JBCBSO010000395.1:0-4400 GCA_039819205.1 Actinomycetota bacterium | reverse complement strand
CCACCGACGCCCGCTGGCTGGCACGGATCGGATCTCGCGGCGAGCACTACGAGTGGTGGGGGGCGACCAACCCGCTGTCCGGGGCAATCGCCCTGGCCGATCGAATCGTCGCAGTGTCGCCGAACTATGCAGGCGAGATCATGACCCCCGAGGGCGGGTTCGGACTGGACGCTCCGCTGCGTCAGCGGTGGGATGCCGTGACCGGCATCTTGAACGGCATCGACACCGACGTGTGGGACCCGAGTCGCGACCGCTTGATCTCGGCACGATTCGATCGTCGCAACCTCGACGATCGCGTCCGTAACCGGTCGGTGCTGCTCGATCGTCTCGGATTCACGCACGACCAGGTTCCGCTTGCGGCGATCGTCACTCGGCTGACGGAACAGAAGGGGATCGACCTCATCGAGCCGCTCGTTCCGTTGCTCGCCGAGATCCCGATGCGTGTCGGGGTGCTCGGGTCTGGCGACGCAGAGCTCGCCGCTCGACTACACGCGTTGGCCGACGAGTACGGCGATCACTTCGCGTTCGTCGATGGGTATGACGAGTCGTTGTCACACCTGATGTTCGCGGGCAGCGACCTGTATCTCATGCCGAGCCGCTTCGAGCCGTGCGGACTCACCCAGATGCAGGCGATGCGCTACGGATCGATTCCAGTTGTCACCGCCGTCGGCGGACTGGTCGACACCGTTCCCGACGCCGACCAAGACACGCGTCGCGGTCTCGGCTTTGTTGCGCGGCAGGTGCGTAGCGAGGACATGCTCGCAGCGCTGTTCCGGGCAGCCCGTCGGATCCGTGATCCGCGACGGCGGGCGGCGCTGCAACGGCGAGGTATGGCGATCGACTGGTCGTGGAGAACACCGTCCGAGCAGTACCGCGCGTTGTACGCGTCGCTCGTTCGCTGACCATCAGCGGGCGTGGCGCATGCGTGTGTACGGTTGGCGGCGATGGTTGCAGAGCCCAATGTGTTCGTCATCGTGCTCGCCGGTGGTGAGGGAAAGCGGCTGCAGCCGTTGACCAATGACCGCGCCAAGCCCGCCGTGCCGTTCGCTGGAACGTACCGGCTCATCGACTTCGCCCTCTCGAACTTCGCCAACGCCGGCTACCTCAAGATCGTCGTGCTCACGCAGTACAAGAGCCACAGTCTCGACCGGCACATCTCGCAGACATGGCGCTTCTCGGCGATGCTCGACCACTACGTCACGCCGGTTCCTGCGCAGATGCGGCGTGGGCCGTACTGGTTTCAGGGCAGTGCCGATGCGATCTATCAGAATCTCAACCTGATCTACGACGAGTCGCCCGACATCGTGTGCGTGTTCGGTGCCGACCACATCTACCGGATGGATCCTCGACAGATGGTCGATGCCCACGTGGAGAGCGGCGCCGGTGTCACCGTGGCGGCGATCCCGGTGCCCAAGGCGGAAGCCACCGAGTTCGGTGTGATCGAGGTGGCCGACGACGGCACGATCCTCAAGTTCCACGAGAAGGTGCCGGATCCGCCAACCATGCCGGGCGACGACAGCCGTTGCCTGGCGAGCATGGGTAACTACGTATTCGACACTGAGACGTTGATCAACGTGGTGACGCCGCGCGAGAACCAGTACACCGACATCGGCAGCCATGTCATTCCGGCGCTCACCGAGTCGGGCGTCGCCAAGGTGTACGACTTCTCGACGAACGTCGTGCCCGGCCAGGAAGACCAAGAGAACGGCTACTGGCGTGACGTCGGCACGATCGACTCGTTCTTCCAGGCGAACATGGACCTCATTGCGCCGGTCCCGGCGTTCAACCTGTACAACCAGCAATGGCCCGTGTACACCAGCCGACGCGCGCTACCACCGGCCAAGGTGTCACGCGGGCGGGGCGGCGAGCCAGCGTTTGTCGACGGCAGCCTGTTGTGTCAGGGGTCGATCGTGTCGGGCGCCCACGTCGAGCGGTCGATCATCGGGCCCGGCACGTACGTCGACCACGATGCACACGTGACCGAGTCGATCATCTTTCCCGACGTGCGCATCGGCGCCGGCGCCCGCCTGCACCGGTGCATCGTCGACAAGAACGTGATGATCCCGGACTGGGGCCGCCTCGGTCTCGACCTCGACGCTGATCGCGGACGATTCACCGTCAGCGACGGCGGCGTCCTCGTCGTCGAGAAGGGCCGCGACGTCAGCGCCCACTAACGATTCTGTTCGCGGAATCCGGCGCGTGCCGCCTGAAATCCCCGGGATTTTGGTCACTTCCCGGTTCTGTTCGCGGAATCCGGCGCGTGGCGCCTGAAATCCCCGGGATTTCGGTCAGGGCGTGACGGTGAGACGGGTGAGGAGGGCGCCGTCGAGGAGTGGGCGGCGGGTGCGTAGGTCGGCGACAAAACGACGCAGCAGCGGCGCGGTGCCAAAGCGCACCGCAGGGTGCTCGTCGGGACGGGCGCTGGCGACGACGGTGCCGTTGTGCTCCACCTGCGTGTCGGGGAGCGCGTCGAGCACGATGGCGTCGGCGGGGCCGGCGGCCTGGACCGTGAACGTCGCCGACTCGACCGCGGGGGTCGATGTTGCCCGCGCCGTGCGGTTCGACGAGCTGAACTGCAGCACAACGTCTGCCCCATCGCGCCGCACGCCGCTCGGCTGGTCCCACCCCGCGGCGCGCGCCGCCAGGGTCATCAGCGCGAGGAGTTGCCCGCGCAATGGCCCTGCCGGCCCGCTCGGTGGCCCAGCCCGACCCGCGAGGTGCTCGATACCCGAGGCCTCGCCGACGCGGCTGAGCCATTGCCCGGTGGTCGGCGCCGCGATCAACGGCGCCGCAAGGGCGAGCATGGCCGGCCCCGAATCGGGTGCGGTGAGCGCCGCTACATCTGGCAGGTCGATGTCGGGTACGAGCAGCACGTGAACACCGCGGGCGAGCAGCTCCTGCGCGTCGCCGATGCGTCGCTCGTGGGGCGTCGCCAGGATGGCGATGTCGAGCGGCTGTGCGGCCACTGCGACATCGAGATCGATCGCCGGCGCGGCGATGTTGTTGACGAGTTCGGCGGCGCCGCCGGCAAGCGCCGCCGGGTGCCAGCCGACGAGATCACACGCAGCCGCGAAGGGTGCCAGGTGCGATCCGATCAGCCCGACGCGCGGGCCCGCCTGACCCGTGTTCGCCGACCCGGCGCTCGCTGCGCTCGGACCGGCTGCATCGGTGCCGGTCACGTGCCGGCCAGCGCGGCAACGACCGGGGCGAACGCATCAATCACCTCGGGACCGATGATCACGTAGCTGAACCCGTACTGCTCGCGGCGAGCGAGGAGCTGCTCGATCAGTTCTTCGGTCGAGCCGATCAAGGCGAACGGCGAGTCTTCCAAGGTGCTGACGTGCACGCCGATCGTCGGCGACATCGTCTCGATCGCGCCGGCGCGGTCGTCGGTGACGCGCACGAAGAAGGTACGGATGTTCAGCTCGATGTCGTCCAGTCGATGGGCGCCTGCCTCAGCGACGATGGCCACCTTCTCCGTGACGGCCTCAGCGGTCATCGTGTTGATCACGTCGGGGCCGATGCGGCCCGCGTGTAGCGACGCGTTGATCCCGACGATGTCGGCTTCTCGGGCGGCGATCGACAACACCCGACGGCCGCCACCGCCAATCAACACGGGCGGCAGCGATTGCACCGGCTTGGGCGTGCCGTCGTAATCGCTGATCGTGTAGTGCTCGCCCTGGAAACTGAATGGCCCGGGTCCCATCGCGCCGCGCAACACGGCCAGGCCTTCCACCATCCGATCGATGCGTACGCCGGCGCGGTCGTACTGCATCCCGGTCTGCTCGTAGTCGGCGACCATCCATCCCGCGCCCAGCCCGATCTCGACGCGTCCGTCCGAGATCACATCCATCGTGGCCAGCTCCTTGGCCAACACCGCGGGGTGCTTGTAGTCGTTGTCGAACACCAGGGCGCCAGCACGTAGGGTCGTCGTGGCATCGAGTACCGCCTGCAGCGCTGGCATCGGCGCGTATTGATCGGTGAAGTGGTCCGGCATCGTGGCCACGGCGTAGCCCAGATCCTCGAGGCGGCGAGCCTGCTCGGACCAGCTGCTGCCCTCCGGCGGACCGGTCAACTGAACACCGAAGCGGAACGGGCGAGCGGGGAGTGGCGACATCGCTGCATCGTGCCACGAACGCTCGGGGTCCACGTGACGGGATACTGCCGTCGACCAGCGATAACGTGCCAGGTCGACCATGCGAGTGTTGGGCTGGCTTCCTCGATTGGCGTTGGTGATTGCTGCCGGCGCCCTGCTGATCACTGCGGTGGTCGTCGGCGTCGCGCCGCGCATCTGGCAGATCGCCAACGCTCACGAGGAGCTGCCCGTCGAGCTCCCCGAGTTCGAGCGGCTGGCGCAACGCACCTACGTGTACGACGCGAACGGCAACGAAATCGCATTG
>JBCBSO010000394.1:0-4401 GCA_039819205.1 Actinomycetota bacterium | reverse complement strand
GGGTTTTTCGAGGTGATGATGGACTGGGTGGACTCGGGGGTCTTGCCGAGGCGGTCGCGGATCGCGCCGGTTTTCATCTCGAGGGCGTCGCGTTTCTGTCGGGCCTGGGAGAGGCTGAGCTCGGCCATGGCCTTGACGGTCTGGACGCTGTTGGAGGAGTCGGGGAGCTTGTCGCCGTGGCGGATCTCGAAGGCGAGCTTGCGGGAGGCGATGTCCTCGACGGTGGCCTTGGCGACCTCGGCCTGCTCGCGGAAGAACTCGGTTGATTCGCGAAGCCGTATGTCGGTCTGGTTGCGGCTGAGCGAGATGTAGCCGCGGACGAGCTCGTTGACGACGAAGCGTGCGAGGGCGGGGTCGGCGGAGGTGTCGTCGGACAGACGCCCGCACCCGGATGGCGGAACGCCCCGGACCTGTCGCAGAGCCTGACGGAGGGCGCGGGCGGGAGCCGCGGATGCGAAACGAACCAGGGTTGCTTCTATGGCGGTGGTGGCGGCGGCTGGGGCGGCGGAGCGTCGGGCTCACCCCGCTTCACTAACTCGAACCCGTTTCCGGAGACAAACCCGTCTGCCGGCGGTGGCGGCGGAAGCTTCGCTGCGCCGTCGAGCGCCACCGACCCGAACGCACCCACGACCGCTCCGGCTCGTCCCTCCGACGATGGCGAGGTGCATGTGGTGATCAAGTCTCCCGATTTCCGATCGCTGTTCTGCAAATCGATCACGATCAGTTTCCAGACCGGCCAGCAGTGTCTCGTGCCGTTCAACTGGAGCTTCCAGATCCCAACCGAGTGGGTCGGCGACGGCTATCAGGTGCTCCTGCAGGCCCAGGGCGGCCGCGGCGGCAACGGCGGCGTGGGCGGGCAGGCTCAAGCAGTGCGTTCGACGGCAGGTCTGGCCGATTCGACGCTCTATGCGTGGGTGGCCGACGACGGTCTGGTGTCGGCCACGCACGGGGGTGGTGGTGGCGGTGCGTCGGTGTTGGCGACAACGAGCGATCCGTTCAACGCGGTGACCCCCGACGGGGTCTTCGAGTCGGACATTCTGCTCATCGCCGGTGGCGGTGGTGGCGGTGTGTCGATCGGTGAGTGTTCGGGCATCGACGGCCAAGGCGTCGGCACGGCGCAATCCGGGTTGGGGGGACAAGGCGGGGTGGCCATCGCGTTCGACGCAGGGGCCGCGCGCGCCAGCGGGGTCCAAGGCAAGTCCGACGGCAGCAAAGATGGATTGATCGCCGGGGGCTTCGGCGCAACATGGTCGCCATCGGAAGGTTGGGCATCAGGGGCCCGCGGAGCCCAGGGAGGGAATCTGGGCACCAATGGCACGGGGTTTTCGGTGTACGGCGGGTTGGGAGGCGGCCAAGCGGGTCCGGCGGCCAGCACCGTGGCCTCGTTCGTGCTGCCAACTCCCATCATCGACAACAGTGCTCCCGGGCGCACGAGCGGAAGCGGCGGCAACGGCGGAAGCGGGTACTGCCAAGGTGGTGGTGGAGGTGCAGGTGCTGCCGCCGGCGGTGGCGGCAGCGGTGGCACGTCGCAGAAGATCGACGGTGGGCCGGTTGTCGTGAACGACTATGGCGGCGGTGGCGGCGGCGGCGGTTCGTACGCCATCGGCTCCGACGTCGACCCATCACTGATCCCGGACCTCGCGCAAGATTGGCTCACGCTGCCGGATCAAACCGTGGGCTTCATCTCGCTGTTCTTCTACCAGATCAGCTCGGGCCCGCCGGCGCCCATCGCCGATGGCGCCACCGTCGACACGGTACAGCCGACGATCGGATTCGAAACAAGCGGCAACCAGTACTCGTACCGGGTGTTCGACGACACGACCAAGACGTACCTCTCGAGCCCGCTCACCACGAACTCGCTGTGGACGATCCCTGACGGCCTCCTCACGCCCGGCGCGACGTACACGTGGGGTGTGGTCGACGACGACGGCAACACCGTTCCGCTGGGGGAGAACACCCTGACCAAGTCGTTCACCGTGAGCGCCGATGCGCAGCGCGGATCGATCGGGTTGAACGTCGAGATGCGCTCGATGCTGAATACAGGATTTTTGCCGCCGGGACAAACAGTGCCACCAGCGTTGCAACCCGACGCCGGCCAAAACGTCCCGGTGTACAGCGCGAGAAGGAACGGCTTGACGTGCGCGACCTGCGAACAGTGGACCGTGACCGTCGGTAACCCCAGCAACTACTCGACGTTCTTCCAGGACTCGTCGCCATTCGACGCGAACCAACAGGGTGGGTCCTCGGTCAACAACAACTGGGCGACATGGGATCCGTTCGGACTCGGGCTGGCGCAGCTGTTCACCTTGAGGTACACCGGAAGGCTCACGGTGCCACTGAGCGGTGCGTACACGTTCGCCTTGAACACCGCTGGCGGCGCACGCGTCACCCTCACCGACCCATTCGGCGCCGTCGTCGGTAGCGACCCGCTGGTCGACAGTTGGTCGCAGATTCCCGGCGGGAACTGCGTGACGCAGAACTCCTTCTTCGATAAGACGAGCGGCATCTCCGATTTCATGGAGGCCGTTTCGATCACCACTGCGATCAACGCGTGCATCAACAGCAATGCGCTCACGCAGGGTGCACCGGTCGAGCTCGAGGCCGGTGTCGCTTACAACATCGAGGTCGACGGCTTCATGTCGTGGGTGCCCGGCCCGATGCAGCTGCTGTTCGCCGCCGAACCGCTCGGCAACGAGCTGGCCCCAGTGCCGCTCACCTGGTTTGACTGCCCCGACTGCACACTGGATACCGCGCCTACGCCGGTGCTCCCGTCGCGTGGTGTCGACGACATCGACGCGGTGCAGCGCTCCACGGGCGTGCTCATCGACGGACCTCGTGAAGTGGGCGCTGGCTTCGATCCGGCCGCCGAAGACGTCGACCGATTCGGACCACTCGGCGTTGGCCTGGTGTCCGGCGCAGCTACAGCCACTATCGGCTCGGGCCCGACGCAACTCGCGTACCGCGGCCCCGGTGGAGCCGACGTGTCGCTACCCGATGCGGGTGACGCACTGCCCACCGGATGGGATCTCGTTGGGCCAACCAGTAGCCGACTATTCGGTGATGGCGGCACCTGCGCTGGTGTTGCGCCACCGGTCGACGGCAGTGACGTGTACCTGGCGCCTGACGGGTTGTTGTGTGGATGGACCGACGAGCAGGGGGAAACGACCAACGTCTGGTACGTGCGCGTCGGCGACAACGACCATCAGGTCGGCTGGCTCGGTGAACCCGACGGTGCCAGTACGCAACTGTTCTGGACAACCGATGGTTCAACGGCGCAGCTGGCCGCGCTTCAGACGTCGCACGGTGCCTCGCGCCAAGCCAGGGACTCGATCGACGAGGCGGTGACGTCGTGGTTCGTCAACTATCAACCCAGCGGTGACGTGGCCTCGTTGGTGTCACCGCAACCGGGAGTGAACGGCGCGCGCGGCGCCGTGGCGTACCGCTTCGAAGTGGCCAACGACGGCGCGCTCACGACGTCGATCTTCGACGCAACAGTGCCCGACCCCGCAGACACCGGCGCCGTTGTGGTCGGCGCACTGCGCGAGCAGCGCCGCTACGCCGCAGGTGGCTCGCCCATCCCCTGACGACTGAGTCGCGGTGATGCCGGACGCCCGGTGTCCCGGAGCCTTAGCTCCTCCCGTTGAGCGCGCCGACGTTCGGATTGTTCGTCGACGGGTCAGAGAGTGCGTCGGGCGACTCCTCGAGCATCTGTTCGTACACGAAACCGCGTGACGGTTTGAAGCCGTTGTTCACGGCGTCTTCGAAGTTCACGTTGACCCTGACTCCGTCATCTGCTCCATCAACCACGTTACTTCCAATCACTTCGCCGTCGATTTCGGCGCCGATGCCGCCGGCTTCGTCGCCGGCGAGGCCGAGGGCGGAGGCGGCGTAGCTGATGGCGGAGCTGGCTGCGCCGATGGCGGTGCTGATGGCGTCGGCGGCGGCGGCGAGGATGACGGGGGCGAAGTAGATGGCGAGGACGATGACGGCGACGACGGCGAGGATGACGACGAAGCCGATGAGGCCGTGCCACCAGCTGGCGTCTGATCCGAAGGCCCAGTGCCAGCCTTTGGGGATGTCGTGGGTCCAGAAGTCGACGAAGTTGGTTTTCCACCAGTCGCTGAAACTGGTGCGGTTGTGTTTGGGGGAGAGGCCGTCGGGGTCGGTGTAGTTGATGGGGTCGGAGCGGGCGTAGGTGTATTCGGATCCGGAGACGCCGGGTTTGGGGTCGGGGCTGGTGAAGCGGCCGAGTTGGGGGAGGTAGATGCGGGCGCCCATGGCGGTGTAGGGCAGGTCGAGGTTTTCGGTTTCGGCGTTGGTGGTCGCTTGCCAGGCGTAGTCGGGGGTGTTGGCTGGGGTGGGGGTGGGGTTGTTGAGTTGGGTGCCGTAGGGGTCGAAGAG
>JBCBSO010000393.1:0-4405 GCA_039819205.1 Actinomycetota bacterium | reverse complement strand
CGCCCCGATGCCGAACTCACGGCGGTGTGGAGCGGTGCACATCTCGGCACACGAGACGCCACTCTGGGCGTTGAGTCGGGATCGACCATCGAGCTGTCGGTGGCGTTCGCCGACACGAACACGGTCCCGATGGCGATCGACCGCGCGGCCTCCCGGGTGGGCGGTGTCCAGCCGCATCAGGCGAGCGGATCGATCGCGGTCGAGTACTCGCCCACGCTGACCGTGATCGACGGACTCGACTCGACGATCGCGCTCGGCTACCACCAGCCAGCGATCAACTACCCGTACCTGCCCGAAATGCGCGACCTGCAGGTCAGCGACCTGCGCGTGCTCGTCGATGCCGACGGCAACACCGAGGCGCACGTCGATGGCTGGGCGCGTCACTACGACGTGTCGACGATGGCGCATGAGCGGCGCAACGATCTGACGCATGCGACCGCCGAGCTGAGCCCACTCACCGGACAGCTCACGATCGACGTGCACAGCGCATGGGGCCACGAGGGCACGCTGCGATTCTCCGGCGACTTCGACGGCTCCGTCGGAGTGAACGCGACCGTCGACCGGAACCGGTCAACCATCGGTGGCAAGACCGGGCCGTACCATGCGCAGGGTTCCGTCGCCGGCGACGCCGACACACTGGCCCTGAGTGCGTCACGCATCACCGGTACCGCTCAGCACGGCGAGACCGACGAGTTCGTCGAGCTGACACAACTGGAGCTCGCGCTGGACGCCAACGGTGCGATCACGAGCGCCAGCGTCACCGGCTCGGTCAAGATCGAAGAGAGGCGCTGGCCAGGCATGGACCCCCTCTCGGTGGACGCGATCACCGACGCAACGGGCCGGCTCGACCTCGACGCTGGCGAACTCCGTCTGACGGTGATCGACGAGCACGGTGCGGAGCGGGCCGAGTTCGTGATGCCGCTGAGCTAGCTCATCCGGCTGCGTTAGTCGCCCAGCGACTGACGCAGCGCGTCGGTACCAAGCGCCAGTACACGACTGTCGACGCCCGCAGCCACCAGGCGCGCGCCAGCAGCCACATAGCGATCGGCGAGCTCGGGGGAGCCGGCAAACACGGCTGGCACGACGTCGGCGGCGGCGATCCGTCGAATCGCCGCCTCGACCACCTCGACCACGTCGGGTTGCGTCGCGGCACCGGGCCGACCGAGTGATGTCGCGAGGTCGGTCGGACCAACGAAGGCGACGTCGATTCCATCGACGGCACAGATCTCTTCGAGATTGGCCAACGCGTGCGACGACTCGATCATTGCGATCACGCAGATCGCCGCGTCGGCGGTGGCGTGATAGTCGGCGACGCGGCCCCAGCGGGCGGCGCGCGCCGACGCGGCACCGCGGACACCAGCTGGCGGATAACGCGTCGCGGCGACGACGCGGCGCGCGTTCTCTGCGGTGTCGATCATCGGCGCGATGATCGTCGTCGCTCCGGCATCCAGTACTCGCTTGATCCGTCCAGGGTCGTGATCGGTGACCCGCACCGCAGCATCGGCCCCACCTGCCGCGACTGCTTGTAGCTGGGTGATCACCTCGGTGACACCCGACGGGCCGTGTTCGGTGTCGATCACGATCACCTCGAACCCGGCACCGGCACAGATCTCGGCAACCATCGGATCGGAGAGTTGCAAGAAGAGCGCGAACTGCACGGGTGCAGCACGGTCGACGAGTCGGTCGCGGAGCGGATTCGACAGCGACGTCATGCGATCAGGGCCGCCAACCGACGGCGCCACTCCACCGACGGCCGATCCGACTGCACGCTCACGGTGGCCTGCTGGTCGAGCGGCAACACACCCGGTATGCGCTCGAGCATGGCTTTGTCCTCGGCACCGATGGCACGGTCGAACTCGATCACCTCTTGGCCTGGCACCGAGAAGTCATCGTTGCGCCATACGACGAATGTGAAGTACGAGCGCTCGTCGTCGATCGGTGTGCTGCACAACAACAGCAGATGATCGAGCCCGGTTTCGTAGTGGATCGTGCTGCGCACGGTGAACGGTAGGTGGAAACCGGTCGACATCCGTCTGTGCACCACGTCATCGTCGACACCGGTCGACGAGGCGCCCATCTCGTTGCGGGCGTCGACCTCGTAGGCGTAGCCGACGTACCCGTCATCGAGTTCGGCGATCTCGATCTTCGGCACCTCGGTGTTCTGCTCGATACCGAAGGTGCCGGTGTGCACCCAGGGGAAGTGGCTGATGTCGAGGAAGTTGTCGGTCATCCGCGTCGTCGAGGTCGTCCACACTTCGACCCCGGAGTTGATCCGGCGATACGCGGGGTCGTCCTCGGCCGCCATGGCGGGGATGGTGCCATGCGGCTCATCGAGACAGACCCACACCAGGCCATAACGCTCTTCGACCGTCACGGTGGTGAGATGCGCGGCCGGCGGCACGTGACGGCCGGTCCCCGACGAGGGAACCTCGACGCACCGCCCCTCGTCCCCGAAGGTCCAGCCGTGGTACGGGCATACCAGGCAACCGTCACGGACGGTCCCCTCGCTGAGCGGCGCCTCACGGTGGGGGCACCGATCCGGAGCGGCGACCACCTGTCCGTCGCTACTGCGCCAGACAACCAGCGACTCGCCGAGCACGGTCACGCCGACGGGCCCGGTATCGAGATCGGCGGCTTCGGCGACAACATGGAAGTGATGGCGCAGTGTCGGCGCATCGATCAACACGGTGATCCCTTCAGATCGGCAGTGAGCAGTTTGGTCTGCGGTGAAACCATTTTGGTCTGCGGTGAAACCATTTTGGTCTGATGGTCTTACCATAGATCACCTAGACTGCGGCACGTCATGGACCGGGTCGACACGATCGTACGAGCCGGCACCGTCATCACGATGGACGGTGATTCCCCAGCTCAGGGACACATCGTCGACGGCGCGATCGCCGTGCGTAACGGCGTGATCGTCGACGTCGGACGCGCCGCGGACATCAACGGGCGAACCGTGGCCGACCGGTATCTCGGCACGCCCGACGACATCGCCATCCCGGGCTTGATCAACGCCCACCAGCATCTCACCGGCGACCGCCTCATTCGGTCGATGATCCCCGACGATCTCGCCCCCGGCCGGGCGATCTTCGAGTGGGCCGTGCCAACGCACGCGGCACACCGACCCGACGACGACGAGCTATCGGCCACACTGTCGCTCGTCGAAGCAGCGACCAACGGCATCACCTTCACCGTCGAGGCCGGCACGGTGGCCCATCCCGAACGCGTGCTGGCCGCGTTCGAGCGGGTCGGCGTGGGGGGCACGCTCGGCAGCTGGGGGTGGGACGTCGCCGGCGAGCCGTGGGCTGGCACGGTCGACGAAGTGCTGGAACGGCAGCGGGTGATGCTTGCGCTCACCGAGCATCACCCTCTGGTTGGCGGATGGGTCACATTGGTTGGCCACGACCTGATGTCGGACGAGTTGGTCGCCGCAGCGAGCGAGCTGGCGATCGAGCACAACACGCACTTGACGTTCCATCTGTCGCCAACGTCGAGCGACCCGGAGCAATATCTGGCGCGCACGGGCGAACGCCCGGCAACGCATCTCGATCGGCTCGGTGTGCTCGGACCGCACGTGCTCGTCGCCCACGGCGTGTATCTCGACGATGACGAGGTACAGCTGATCCTCGATCGCGAGTCGGCGCTGGCGTATTGCCCGTGGGCCTACCTTCGCTTGGGTCAGGGTGTGACCTCGGCAGGACGCCATGTGGAGTTCCGCGCTCGCGGCGGCCGGGTAGCGCTCGGCTGCGATGCCGAGAATGCCGGAGACGCCATTGACATCCTGGCGACCGCCGCGCTCACGGCGGGACTGGCCAAGGACGTCGCCGTCGACCCGACCGTGTTCACCGCGCACGATGCATTGTCGATGGCCACGATCGAGGGGGCGCGTGCGTGTGGCGTCGCCGACACACGCGGTTCGCTGGCCGTCGGCAAACGAGCCGACATCGTCCTTCTGGACACGACCGGACCCGAATGGGTGCCGCGATCGCCCGATCCTGTGCTGCAGATGATTTGGGCCTCCGATGGACGGTGCGTACGCGACGTGATCGTCGGCGACCGCGACGTGGTGCGCGACGGGCGACCCGTCGCCGTCGATATGGACGAACTCGCCATCGAGGCGCAGGCGGCCCACGATCGCCTCGTGCGCGACGCTGGTCTCGGCTGACCGCTGCGGCCGCTAGTGGCGCCAACGCGTCGCCGCGACGACCTCGTCGTCGGTCGAGTCGGCGAACAGATCGATCTCGGCGCGACGAATTGCGACGAGCGTCTCGTGCAGCGCAACGCCAAGCTCACGGCGCAGCACCTCGTCGCGCGCGAACTCGTCGGTCGCCGCAATGAGGTTTGCGGGCAACCGCTCGATCCCGCGTGCGGTACGCGTTGACACATCCATGGTCGCCGGGTCGAC
>JBCBSO010000392.1:0-4414 GCA_039819205.1 Actinomycetota bacterium | reverse complement strand
GGTCACTCGAGCGCCGTCGGCGAACCAGATCACGGTCATCACTACGCGATCGCGATCGGTCACGTTGGGCTCGGCGCGATGCAGCGTCCATCCGAGGTGGAAGCTGGCGTCGCCGGCCCACATCTCTCCGGTGGTTCGTCGATCATGGTTGTGCTCGCTGAGATGACGCTCGTACCACACGTCGGACTCGCCAGAGATCGGCACATCGCCGATCGGTCCACGATGGCTGCCGAGCGCGAACTCGAGTTCGCCCATGTCCGGGCCAACCGTGTCGAGCGGCAACCACATCGTGATCGTGCGGTCGGTGTCGAGCGGCCAATACCACTGGTCCTGGTGCCAGGGAGTACGACCGCCCCCGGCCCGCTTGACGAGCGCTTGATCGTGGTACAGGCGGACCGCTTCGACTCCGAGCAACTCGGCGGCGACAGCCGCCAACTCGGAGTGCAGCGTGATCGCCCGAACTGCGTCGTCGACACGCCAGAGATTCATGTATTGGTCGAACGCCCGCCGGTAGACCTCGAACTCCGGCGGCAATTCCACCTTCTGTGCTGCGGGGAGCGCGCGATCGAGGATCGCGCGGAACTCGCCGATCTCGTCGGTCGTCAACAGCCCGCGCAAGGTGACCTGACCGGCGCGATTCAGTTCGTTACGGGCGGCGCCAAGATCTCGATCGCGCAGGTCAGAGCGAACATCGGCGCAAGCATCGGAGCGAACATCACCGGCCACGGCACAAGTGTGGCCGAATACGCGTCCCGCGCATCGTTCACATGGGCGAAACAGCCGTGGAACACAGCATGCGTACCGTTCGCGTCATGCACAAGCGAGGGACGATGCCCACGCCGGCCAAGGCGACGCCGGCGAAGACCACACCACCCAAGCCGATTCCCGCCAAACGCGATCGCTGACGCGACGTTAAAGGGAGTCAGCACTGAGCATCGACGCCGTCGACCCGTTCATCGGGACCGACGTCACCGATCTCCCATCACCTGAGGGCATCGCCGCCACCTGGTGGTGGCCAAAGCCGCCGGTCGGCAACACCCATCCTGGCGCCACGTTTCCGCTCGGGATGAGCTCCGCGTGTGCCTACTCGGGCGCCTATCCCACCGGGTACGGCGTGTACGACCTGGCCACTGAGGGCATCCCGGACACGGTCCATGACCGCCTTGTGGCGTCTGGGTTCACTCACTTCCAGCAATCCGGCACCGGCGCGATTCGCAAGTACTACAACTACGTGCGCGTCACGCCGATGCTCGATCCGATCGAGACGCTCGGCACGACATGGCCGTTGCGCAACGAGACGGCCGAGCCGGGCTACTACGCGGCCACGCTGCAGAGCGGGATCCGCGCCGAGCTCACCGTCGGGCCGAAGTCGGCCGTGCACCGTTACACGTTCCCCGAGTCGCCCGATGCACGACTTGTCGTCGACCTCTCACACGGCGGCCTGCTCATCGACCACGGCACGACGGTGCCGACGCGGGCCCACATGAGCCTGCTCGAACCCGGCATCGCTCACGGCGAGGTCACGGTCGAAGGCGCCCCGCTCGCCGTGCAGCTCGAGTGGGACCCCCAAGAGTTCCGCCAGATGTTGTGGTACGACCGCCGGCTGATCCCCGGCGCAACGCGGCTCGACTTCGACGCCATCCGCTCCACCACCTTGCGCCCGTTTGGACTGATCCTGCGTGGACCAACCGAGCCGGGCCAAACGGTCGAGCTACGCATCGGCTTCTCGCTGCGCGGCGTGGAACAGGCGCGGCGCAACCTGCGCGTCGACACGATCGCTCCCGCCGAGGATGTCTCGACGTTCGATCACCGTCGAGGGGTCACCCGCGATGCATGGCGAAACCATCTCGACGCAGTACGCATCGAACCCGCGTCGGGCGAGCAACACACCGTGTTCGCCACGGCGCTGTATCACTCGCTGGTGAAGCCGTGCTTCGCCGCAGACGAGAGTCCGTTCTGGCCGGGTTCCGGACCCTTCGTGTTCGACATCTGCACGATGTGGGACATCTACCGCACCCAGCTGCCGCTGCTGACCACCGTCGCCCCAAACAAAGCGGTGGAGCTCGCCAATGCCCTGATCCAGGTGTGCGAGGAAGAAGGCAACCTGCCCATCGGCTACCGGATGGCGCGGGGCGCCGACCGGTTCTCCCGCCAGGCGAGCGCACTAGCTCACACATTCTTCGCCGACGTGTGCGCCCTCGGCCTGCAAGGCGTCGACTGGGAGTGGGCGTTGGTGCACATGCACGCCGACCTGCGCCGCAACTACGGCGAGGACTTCCTCGAGCGGGGCGTCGTGCACCCCATCTCACACACCCTCGACTTGGCGATGGGCTACCACTGCACCGCGCAGGTCGCCCGGCACGTCGGTGATCATCGACTCGCCGATGAACTCGACGGCATCGCCGACCGGTGGCGCAATGCGTTCGATCCGTCGACCCGGCTGCTGCACGACTCGACGTTCTACGAAGGAGGTCGGTGGAACTACTCGTTCCGACTGGTCCACGACATGGCCGCACGGATCGAACTCGCCGGCGGCGATGATGCGTTCGTCGCTCAACTCGACGACTTCTTCGGCTACGGCGCCGCACCGGTGAAGCAGCCCGGACGTCACCCGAGTGCGATCGAACTCGCCGACGGCTACGCGCTCGATCGCTTCCAGGGGTTGAACAACGAACCCGACATGGACGCGCCGTTCGCCTACCACTACGTCGGCCGCACGGACCGCACGGCCGAGATCGTGCACGCCGTCCTGACCCAACAGTTCGGGCCCGGGCGGGGCGGGCTTCCCGGCAACGACGACTCGGGGGGTCTGAGCTCGTGGTACGTGTGGGCGTCGATCGGACTCTTCCCGGTTGCCGGGCAGTCGACGGTGCTGATCACAACCCCATCCGTCCCTCACGTTCGTCTCCTGATCGGCGGCGCGCGATTCACGATCACCACCGCCGGGTTCGTCGAGCCCGACCCCGAACGTGGCCCGCAGTTCATTCAACGCGCGTCGCTCAACGGTCAGCCACTTGAGCGGTCGTGGATCGGCCTCGACGAGCTACATCGCGGCGGCGCACTCCACCTCGAACTCGACAACGCGCCCTCGGAGTGGGCGACGAACCACCGGCCACCATCTCGTCCCTCGACCGACACATGAGCAACCCGCACATCTAACCCGCATACCTGAAGGGAGTTGCGATGAACGTTCCACCACCACCGTCACGCCGTCTTGT
Source organism: Actinomycetota bacterium (assembly GCA_039819205.1). Taxonomy (GTDB): domain Bacteria; phylum Actinomycetota; class Acidimicrobiia; order Acidimicrobiales; family Ilumatobacteraceae; genus JABSQH01. Next base: position 1,196 of record JBCBSO010000392.1, on the reverse strand, counting down.
GATCGTCGTGCGCGCCGATCCTGTGATCTGCGGTCACTCGGGCGAGGCGCGAAACCTCGCCGAAGTGGCGTTGCGTCGCGGCTACGACGACGTGCGCATCGTCACCTGGCAGGTGCCGACGCTGCAGGCCTCGGGCCTGCCGCTGAAGCCGCTCGATGGCGTGCTCCCCTACAGCGATGGCATCGTCGTGGAACGCCCCGACGGAGTCGGCGACTACAAGGTGCCCGATGGGCGATTCCAGGCCGGCATCGTCGGCCGGCTCGTCGAGCTGTTCACCGACGGCGTCCCCACCGTATGTCTGTCGTTGTACTTGATGCCCCATGCGATGGCGGTCAACGAGGCTCGGTCGGTGGCCAGCGCGACCGGGCTGCCCGTGAACGTGACGACGATCGCCGAAGCCGTCGGCTCCGACATCACCAACGTGGTCCGATCGTGCATCGAGGAGCGCCGGTACGGCGCGGCCGCCCACCTGTTTACGACCTACTTGGCCAACGATCACTGTGTCGCCGTATCGGAGTACACCAAGCAGCTGATCGTCGAGGCGGCCGAACAGATCGACCTGCGCTTCGGCACCGACTTCGCCGAGCGGTGCGAGCAACGGGTCGGCATCTCTTATCCCGCCATCGACAGCTCGGCGTTCGCCGAGATCGACCCCGCCACGTTGCACGATCGTCTCGCCTGTCGCGGGTTGCGCGAAGACGGCTACGTGCTGTTCCTCTCGCGCATCACCAAGGCGAAAGGCATCGACGACCTCATCGACGGCTATGCCGCGAGCCACGTCGCCGGCGATCGGCCGCTGGTGATCGCCGGAGCCGGACCTGAAGCGGACGTACTCCGCGCCCGCGCGGCGGCGTCGACCGCGGCCGAACACATTCGCTTCTTCGACGACGTCGACGACGATGAGAAGCGCTACTTGATGGCCGGCTGTTCCGCGTATGCGCTGCCATCCAAGCCACGGCCAGAGTTCATCGAGACATTCGGTATCGCCCTCGTCGAGAAGATGCTGACCGGGGGCGGTCCGGTGATCACGACTGCCACCGGCGGTATCCCCGAAGCAGTCGGCGAACACGCCACGATCGTGCCGGTCGGCGATCCCATCGCTATCGCCCAGGCGCTCGACGACTCGATCCTGCGCCTCGATGCCGACCAGCGCTTCGCCCGCGCGGCAGCGGCTCGGCACTATGCGCTGCAGTTCG
>JBCBSO010000391.1:0-4418 GCA_039819205.1 Actinomycetota bacterium | reverse complement strand
CGTTGCCGCTCGACGCATCGGGCTACGACGGCGGGGGCCTGGTGACGATGCCGTCCGGCCGCATCGGCTACCTCACCAGCCGCGGTGTACGCGTCGCTGTGGGGTTGCCGGTGACATACCTGCCCGAGGGGACCTGCACGACGTATCGGCTCGACAGCGGCCGGCCGCGCAACGTGTGGGGCCGGATGTTCGTCGAGGCGTGTCTACCGGAGGGCACCGAGCTCTACGTCGGCGCGTCGACCTCCGACGACGAGCACGCCTCGGCGATTGCCATGGCACCGCCGGTGCCGGCGCGGTGCGCACCCGTCGGCGAACCCTCCGGGTCGCCGCCCCTGCCACCCGAGCGGCTCACGCCGGTCGCCGACCGCCGGCTCCATCGACGCCCCTTCCCGTCGACACCGTGGTGGTATCCCGACGAACGCCATCAGACGCTGGAGGCGCCGGTGGCGGCACCCGCGGGCAGGTATCTGTGGTTGACGCTGCGACTGGTCGGCCGTAACCGTCGTTCGCCCCGCGTCCGGGAAATCCGGGTGGAGCAGCGCGGTCACCAGTTGCTCCGCCGGTTGCCCGGGGTGTTCTCCGAGCAGCCCGAGACCGCCGACTTCCTGCGTCGATACCTCGAACCGTTGGACGGCGTGCTCCACGACCTCGACGTCCGATCGAGTTGCCGCGACGTCCTGCTCGATCCGCACGGCACCCCGGCCGAGGCGCTCGACTGGCTGGCGTCGTTCCTCGGTCTGGCGCTCGACGACCGTTGGGCCGAGGCGGCACGTCGCCAACTCGTGTCGGAGATCGCCGAGTTGTATCGACGTCGCGGGACGCTCGGCGCACTGGTGCGTTACATCGAGCTCTTCCTGGCGGGTGACCGGGCGGCGGCGACCGACCAGGCGCGCTCGATCGATCCGTGGGTCACGCCGGTGATCGTCGAGCACTTCCGACTCCGGGGACTCGGCGGGCCACTGCTCGGCAACGACCCCACGCTGTCGAGTCGTTCGGTCCTCGGCGCAGGCTTTCGTGTCGGGGGGAGCGTCGGCCGCCCCGGCGACGACTTCCTCGACCCGAGCGACGACGCGGCCACGTCGTTCACGAGCCACGCTCACCGGTTCACGGTGCTCATCCCGCGGCCGCTCACCGCCGAGGAAGAGCTCGCCGTCCGGCACATCCTCGATACCGAGCGGCCGGCTCACACGGCCTACGAACTGTGCACCGTCGACGCCGGGATGCGCATCGGGCGGGGGCTGCATCTCGGGCTCTCCTCGGTCGTCGGACCGACGGGAAGCTTTGCGCCGACGGTCACCGACCGCACCCGCGTCGGCCTCGATGCGCTCGTTGGCGGTCGCGCCAGCGGGATCGCCGTCGAGGCGAGCCGCCTGGGACAGACGGCGAGGATCGGCTGATGGCCCAGATCACCATCGAGCGGCTGCACGCCCGCTATCACGACGTCGACGGCGACAGTGCCGCTCGACTCGATCGGGCGATGGAGCGGTTGGCCGACGAGGCATTCGATCGGTCGTTGTCGGGGGTGATCGAGCGCGACCCCTTCGCGCTGTGCATCGACGCGCTCGACGTCGAGGTACGACTGTCGACCTCCAGCCCGATCGGGTCGATCGCAGAGCGGTGGGCCGACGCCCTCGCTGCGGCGATCGACCGCGAGATCCGTACCGGACTCGGCGTCGTCGTCTACGCCCGCGAGCTCGACGCGGTCGTCGACCTCTGTCGCTGCGCCGTGGCATCCGATCCCGGTCGGAGCTGGGCGCTGCATCAGGTCGGGCTCATCGATGGGCCCCGCCGCACGCCGGGCCCGGTGGAGGTCGAACGGGCCCTGATCGCTCGACCGACGATGATCCCGGCGCTCGTCGGAGCCCTCCCCACGCAGCTTCCGCTCACCGTCGACGGGTGGATCCGTTGCGCGCGTCAGTTCAGTGCAGCGCTTCCGCAGCCCGTGTCCTCGGCCACCCCATCGCCGACCGGCGCACGGCATCGCTCCACACCCGGTCGCCGTGATCGCGCAACCGTCCAAGTTGCGCTCGAAGCGGTCGGGCTGGCGCCGGTCGACGCATGGCGGGCGGCAGCCGAGAGCGACGTCGCAGCGCTGATCGATCTCACGATTGCGTGCGTTGCGCCGACGGCACGCACCGACGAGACAACCGTCGCCGCAGTAGCCGACGAGGTGAATGCGATTCGCCTCGGGCACGCGACCGACGACGCACCAGCGACTGCGTCCCGACACCGACCGGCCGATCCCGACGAGTCCGCAACCGATGGTGCGCGGGCGCCTCGGGGTCGGCCGACCGAGCCGCGTGAGGCGACACCTTCGGACCTGTTGTCCGGATCTCGGTCGGATGCCGCGAGTGCCGCAGAGCCTGCGACGCCGAGGCCTGCGGCGACGACCCCCGACGATGTTCGGTCGGACGATGTCGAGCCGCTGGGGATGCCGGTGGCGAGTGCGTTCGGCGGAGTCTGGTACCTGGCCGGGCCGATCACCGACCTCGACGTCGTCGACGAGGTGACGCGATCGGCGCGGGCGAACGACGTGTCGATCGGCGCAGCACTGGCGTGGATGGTCGAGCGGGTGACGGGGGTCGAAGCGAGCGATGCGGCGGTGACGGCGCTCGTAGGAGCGGACCCCGACGTCGATCTGGTCGCGTCGTCCTCGGCCGCGCACCCCGATCTCGATCGGACCGTCACTGCAGCGGCGGACTCAGTGGCGGCGTGGTTCGTCGATCGCCTCGGCGACGACGACCTCGACTGGGTGTGGCGTCGGGAGGCGACGATGGAAGTCGAGCCCGGGTGGATCGAGGTCACGTTCCGGCTCGACGACGTCGACCTCCGACTCCGGCGGAGCGGAATCGACTTCGACCCGGACTTCGTGTGGTGGCGCGGCGCCGTCGTGAGGTTCCGGCATGTCTGAACCCGCCCGCGACGCGATGGTGCGCGGCTTGGCCCGACGCCTGGCGCAGGCGGTCGAGGGGTCCACCTTGAGCGACCAGGCTGCGCGTTGGGCAGACGCACCGTGGTCAGCCGAGGAGGCGATCGACGAAGGACTGGCTCGGCTCGCGCAGAGCTACTCGTTGTCACGCTTCGAGATCGACCTGGTCGCGCTGGCAGGGCTGCCGGAGGAACACGAGGTCTCGAGCCACGCGGCGCGCCTGCTGCACCCTCACGGCGAGCCGTGGATGTCGACGTCGGCGATCTGTCGTGTGCTCGACCTCGACTCGGTCGGCCGGCAACACGCGCGCCGCCTACTGCATCGGGGCGCCGCGGTGCGCTGCGAGCTGGTGGTGAGCGATCGAGTGGGGCCGTACCCCGAGTGGTCGTGGCGTCTCGCGCCGGGCGTCTGGAACGCGTTGGCCGCCGTCGACGAACCCGGTGGCCCGGATCCGGCCGCTGAGCAGCACGACCCGATGCCGGGCCTCGATCGTTTCGCCGCCGCGTTGCGCGGCGGCCCCTCGGTCGTCGTCGTCGCTGCGGGAGCCCATCGCTCCGTCGACGACGTGGTCGAGCGGGTGACCCGCTGGCTCGCCGACCTCGATCTCGGGTGGACGCTCCATCGCCACGATGCCGACAACGAGCGCGCACACGGTGCCGTCGCGGTGATCGCGCAGGCGATCCCGGTGGTGGTCGGGCCGACGTCGTCGGTGCCGCTCGCCGACCATCCCGGGCCGGTCGTGGTGTGTGTCGCGTCGGCCGCCGACGTCGAACTCGACGACCGGCCATCGGTGGTGATCGAGCTGAGCTCCCCCGGCCTCGGGGAGCTCGCGGCGATGTGGAACGACCTGGCGCCCGAGGTCGGCGCGGCGGCGTCGACCCTCGCCGGGCTGTTGCGCATCGACGCGACCACGGCGCGACGGGCCGTCGCCGACGCCCGGGCGATCGCGGCAGCTGGCGGCCAGGCGTTGACCGCCGAACAGATCGTCGTCCAAGCCCGTCGACGGAGCGACGGGGGACTCCCACCGTCGGTGCGCCTGGTCCGGGCCGACGCATCGTGGGAGCGGCTGGTGACGACCGAACGCAACGATCGTCTCCTCCGGGGCATCGTCGAACGGGTCGGAGAGCAGGCGACCGTGCTCGATGGATGGGGCTTCTCCGAGTTCTCGAACCATGGGGTGCGCACGTTGTTGTCGGGCCCTCCCGGCACCGGCAAGACCCTGGCCACGCACGTGTTGGCAACCGCCCTCGGGCTCGACCTCCTGGTCGTCGATCTCTCATCGCTCGTGTCGAAGTGGCTCGGCGAGACGGAGAAGCACATCAGCGAAGTCTTCGCCGCCGCAGACCGCAGCCAGGCCGTCCTGTTCTTCGACGAGGCGGAGGCGCTATTCGGACAACGGACCGATGGCTCGGACGCGCAGGGAAGGTGGGCCAATCTCGAGACAGCGCATCTCCTGAATCGCCTCGACGCCTTCGACGGTCTCGTCGTG
>JBCBSO010000390.1:0-4425 GCA_039819205.1 Actinomycetota bacterium | reverse complement strand
GCCACACGGCGGCCACCCACATGGTTCAACAGTCGAAGGATCTCGGCGAGTTGCGAGCGATCGCTGACATCCTCGGTCATAGTCCGGAGATGCTCATGAACACGTATGCGCATGCGCTGCCGACAAGCCAGCTCGCAGTGGTCGAGCGGATCGGTCGTCGCCGGTGATTCAGGTGCTCCGAGGTCTTCTTCGGCGCCTGCGGGGCTGGGCCAATCGAACGCTCCGACATCGCGACTCACTTCCCTTGGGGCATTCCCCGCCGCGCGATGAAGGGGTTAGTGACGATCTGAGCTTCGCAGAGTTGGGTGATACAGCGATTTATCACCGGTTCTCGTTCTCGATTGGGGTGGACATCGATCCGGAGGAGGCAGCTCGTCGCGCCCTGGAGTCGAATGTGGCTATCTCGGCTGTCAACAGCCTCGGCGAGGTCCTCGTTGGAGAAAGTCTGTCTAGGGCGTTCCGGAAGCTGGACCGGCTCGATGCAATGCTCCAGACGTTGCAGGGTGCTCGCCAAACGCGTTGGCGCACGTTCGCCGTCCGTCATCCCATCACTGCGATCCGCGCCGTCCGGCTGCTTCGGCTTGGCCGTGCAGATGGTGAGGCTGATTCGGCCGGTAGCGATGTCGAGTCGGAACGTTTTATCGATGACGTTCGAAAGGACCTTGTCGACACATTCGCTCGAACGGCAGCTGTTGAGGGCCTTACGTCACTCCTGGACACGGAACTGCTGCGACCGTCGTACATCGAGCGAGAGCCGTGGGTCCGGTTGTCCTTGCCGCCGGTCGGGCTAACGCGAGTTGGCCATGTTGATGAGTTTGTGGCCGACGTGACTGCCCTGATTCACCGCTCCGGGGAAGTCGTGGTGACGTTCGTTGTGCTCCTAGAGAGTGGTGAGGCCGAGATTGACCTAGTGAACAGGTGGGCGAGCGGTCGGATGAATGACGTCGTTGGATCGTCGATGGACCACCGACTCCTAACCCTGTTCCGTGACGCAGAGTACCCGGGTCTTGAGGTGCGCGACCCCGACGAAAGCGACGATCGCCCGACGGTGACGTTTACGGAGGAGGACGCTCGAACGTCTATCGGTGGTGTCTTTAACGTCTATCGAGCCGCCCTTGTCAGCGCGCTGACTGGGACCGGCATCGATGACGCCTTCGGGGAGTACATGATGACACCGCTCATCGCAGTCCGAGGACTGACCGCGGGATCGCGATCTGTTGTCGGCCGCGCGTTGGCCGCGCACCTGAGCACCGACTCGCTCTCCGAGCACGCACACCTACTCGAGCTCGCGAGGGTCGGAGGCCCGTCAAGCCTCTTTGCTGGCCATGTCTACTCCTCGCTTGCCTGTGTCGTGTTTGTTGCTAGTCGAGAGTTCGTCGATGATCTGAATGCGGCAGCTGACGCTGGCGAGGAGATCGGTGGTCAGGACTGGGCTTACCCGGAGCTAGCTGTCGGCATTGCGGTCGACCTGGCCTTGATCCGCCTGCGTCTCGTCGATAGCGCGAGGATTCGGCTCGCACAAGCTGTGGATTCGGAGTCGGTGACCGATGCGTTGTCGTTGGCGCTTGGCAGCTACTCAGAGCTGAGTGGCGAGCGAATATTCAGCTCGGCCGAGCTGGAGCAGATCGAGCAGTCCTTCCTGTCAGCTCACGGCTTCGAGGAGCAACTCGATTCTCTTCAGCGGCAGGTGTCGCTTGCGACGGAGGTAGCTCGATCGACTGATCAGCGTCGTTCGCGCAAGTCGTCAGCGCTAACTCAGGCAGCCATCGTGGTGCTCACGATTATCGTTGGGGCCTTTACGCCGCTCGCGGTACTGGCCGGGCTCGATGCTTCAGACGAGGAGATCCTGGGAGTCCCCGCGGACGACTGGCGAGAAGTGTCACGCACCGCTCTTGTCCTTATCCCGATCGCGATTGCCGTCGTGGCTTTGGCCGCCCTGTTCCTCTTCGGTGTTCGAGTCGCAATACGCCGCCTTAGACGGCCGACACCTCTTGCCCGAACCCCCCGGCCGAGCCGGCGCGCTGCAGACCGCCTACCTGGCGGCTTGCGCTTCGAGAGGCTCGGAGCGGAAGGAGCGACGTTCGACTTCGACCCGCTGCTTGACTCGACCGCTACCGCCTCTCGGGTCGAGGCTGGCGCGCCATCAGAGCTCAATCGATAAACCCGGGCTTGTTACGAGGTCGGGGTGCGCTGCGACGGGCTCGTCGGTCAGGCTCCGATTCACACCGATGCGGTGTCGAGTCGAAGAGATGTCTGCCCAATCGGTCGCGAGCGTGTTCTCGAGGACGTCGCGGGCGGCGTCGGGGCTCGGCTCATCGGTGACGACGAGTGCGAGGTTGTCGGCTCGCCCGCGAGTCATTCCTACGTAGAGGCCACGGCCGGTCGTGGACGAAGTGGCCAGCGTGACGCTGCGATCCGCGGTGATGCCTTGTGCCCCGTATTCGGTCGTCGCGTAGGCGAGTTCGACGAACTCTGCGACGTAGTCGGCAGGGAGCGTGGTCGATCCTTCTCCTTCGAGCCGGGTCACCGTGAGGTCGCCGCTCGGGTGGAGGTCGGTGACGATCCAGCGTTCTCGGTTGCGGACGTGGTCGCCGCGTGTTGTGCGGAGACGGCGGTCGTTGTGGCGGGTTGCGACGATGTCGCCGACCATCGCCCACTCGTCGCCGATCGAGGTGATGGTGTCAGGGTCGAGCTGGAGCTCCTTGGCTCGTTCGTGTTGGATCCGTTCGTTGATGGCCGCAACGTCGGCGGTGCGGGTCGTCGTGATGGCGAGCGTCTCGCCTCGCCGGTCGCATTCGAGCCAAAGGTCTGCGATCGCGTCGAGGTGTTGGTCGAGCCGGCCGGGTCGGATGCGGTCGAACGTCTCGTACCAATCAAGCGATGTCGTGTCGCCCTCGCGGAGCTTGAGCGACGCGGTGCTCTCCCACAACTCCGTGAAGCGGTGGAGTTGGTCGAGTTCGACGGTGCGGCCGGTGTGGCAGAGTTCGGCGAACATGCCGCCTCGGCCGACGGGTGCAAGTTGCTGGGGGTCGCCGACGAGAACGAGGCGCCACTGGTGTCGCTCGACGTGCTCGACAAGGCGGTGGAGGTCGGCGGTGTTGAGCATGCCGGCTTCGTCAACGACGAGTGTGGTGCCCTCTCGGCAGCGATTCGCGATCGAGTCCGGTCCCGGGTGATCGAGATCATGGACCAGCTTGGCCACCGTGTCGGCTTCGAGGTTCGCCTCTCGTTGCAACACCTCGGCTGCTCGTGCCGTCGGGGCGACCCCGATCACGTGCCGATTGCGACTGTGGAGATCGAACACCGCTGCGTCGAGCATGCGTGTCTTGCCGGCGCCGGCCGGTCCGACGACGAGCACGAGTTGCTCGTGGCCAGCGACGGCCGTGGCTGCGTCGCTCTGGGCGTCGTCGAGACCGTTTGTGCCGATGTCGTCGAAGGCGACGCCGAAGCGGTTCGTCAACTCGGCGCGCAGGACGGACTGATAGAGGCCGCCGAAGGTTCGTTGGTGCTTCTTGAGGACCCGCGCGTCGAGCGCATACCAGCGACCATCAAGCGTCTGGACCTTGGAGGCGATCACGATGTGGCTGTGCAACTGAGGGTCGTCTGCGCGGCTCGTCGACTGGCGGAACACCGCCATGGTGAGACCCGCGGTATCGACGTGCATGCGTCGTCCGTTGGATCGGATCCGTGTCGTCGAGCCGTGGTTCTCGAAGGCGGCCGCCGCGGCCCGGACCGCAATGTCGTGGCACTCGGCGAGTCGCTCGTCACCGGTGAGGCCCCACCAGATCGACAGCGACTTGGGGGCCGAGAAGGTGGCGTCGAAACCCCCGACGGCTCGGATCTGTTTGCCGTCGGTTGTCACTCGATCCAGCAGTGGTCGCCCAAGTGGTCGGCCGGTTCCCGGATCGAGTCCGGCGAGCACGTTTGAAAGGTCGTCGGCCGACACGTCGCCGTCAAGGCCGAGGCCGTTCGCCTGTCGGCCAGTCCAAGAGCCGGGAATCTCGTGCTCATCCTGGGTGAGGTACTTGGCGTAGTACTCGGCAGCAGCCCGAGCGCTGCTCGCGAAGAGGGTGCGGACGCGCATCATGTCGCCTCCCGATCGTGAGCGGGCACCTGTCTGTCGAAAATGAGCGGGATACGTCGGGAGGTGACTGCTGGGTGCATGACGCGACGCGGCTCAGGCGGAGAACAGTTGAGGGTTGTTCTCAACGGTGGAGTGTCGACGCTTGGGTCGCGGCGGTGCGGGAGCCGATGGTCGGTCGTCGTCGGACTCGCCCTCGGTTGCGATCGGTGCGCCGATGAGGTCTTCGATCCCATGGCGGAGAAAGCGAATCGAGTCGCCGACTCTGATGCACGGAAGCCCGTCTTCGCCGTTGGTGTCGAGATAGAGGCGGGCTTGCTCGTAGGCCTTCGTGCGCCCGATTC
>JBCBSO010000389.1:0-4447 GCA_039819205.1 Actinomycetota bacterium | reverse complement strand
GGCGCATGCTGCGGTGGCGTCCGGCGCCACCTTGGTGATGCCCGGGCCCGACCTCTCCGGTCCGGCGGTGGCTGACCTCATCGTGGAGGAGAAGGTCACCGTCGCCGCGGGCGTGCCAACGATCTGGATGGCGGTGCTGCCGGAGCTGAAGGGCCGCGACACGTCGGCGCTGCGGGCGATTCCCTGCGGTGGCTCCGCTGTGCCCAAGGCGCTGTCGGAGGCCTATCGCGAGCAGACCGGCCTGCCGATCTTGCAGGCCTGGGGGATGACCGAAACGAGCCCGATCGCTGCGGTGTGTCAGCTCGACGCCGATCAACAGGAGCTCCCCGTGGAGGAGCAGGCCGAGTTGCGCACCCAGGTGGGGCGCGTGGTGTTCGCCACCGAGTGTCGTGTGGTCGAGCCCGACACGACCACCGAGGTTCCGTGGGACGGCGACACCAGCGGCGAGCTGCAGTGCCGCGGCAACTGGATCGCGGCCACGTACTACAACGATGAGCGTGCTGGCGAGAGCTTCACCGACGACGGCTGGCTGCGTACCGGCGATGTCGCAACCATCGACGACCGCGGGCGGATCCGCTTGGTCGATCGCACCAAGGACCTCATCAAGTCCGGCGGCGAATGGATCAGCTCGGTCGAGTTGGAGAACGAGCTGATGTCGCACCCCGAGATCGCGGAAGCCGCGGTTGTTGGTGTGGCGCACCCGAAGTGGGGTGAGGCCGCGCTTGCGTGCGTGGTCCGTACCGATGGCGCGTCGATCGACGAGGACGGCGTGCTCGCCCACCTCGAAGGCAAGATCGCCAAGTGGCAGATGCCCAAGGGCGTGGTGTGGATCGATGAGGTGCCCAAGACCAGCGTCGGCAAGTTCTCGAAGAAGACGTTGCGTGAGGAACACGCCGACGCGTTGATGTCGCAGTGAGGGCTCCGATCCTGGTGGCCGCTGCGGCGGTCGTCGCGGTCTCGTCGTGCGGCGCCGACGGGCCCGATGGAACGACCGCGGCCCAGCTCGATGCGGCGGCCCCGTTGGTGAGCGCGGTGCTCGGCCAAGCGCCGCCGACGACGCCGCCAACGGTGCCGTCGACCCCTGCTCCGCCGTCGACCGTGGGCGACGACGTGTCGAGCGAGGAGCCGGTCGACGAACCGGTCGACGAGCCACAGGCGTTTGCGCCGAACGGTGAGACTGTTGAAGTCCGCGCGCTCGACAACACGTTCCGGCCGGAAACCGTGCAGATCGAGGCCGGCACCGAGGTGTTGTGGATCAACGGTGGGCGCAACGAGCACAACGTCATCCCGGTCAACGACGACGAGACGTGGGGCGTGGACCTCGACGGATTCCAACCGGGCGACGAGTACACGTTCGTGTTCGACACGCCGGGCACGTACCGCTACTACTGCACGATCCATGCGACGAAGGACGCCGGCATGATCGGCGCGGTTGATGTCGTGGCGCCGGCGAGCTGACTTGGTTGCCGACGAGGCCGACCGGTAGAACAACGCACTGGTTCACCAGAGGGGGAGACTCGATGACTAGGTCCGGAATCATGCGAGCCGCTGGGTTGCTGCTCGCCGGCACACTCGTTGTCGCTGCGTGCGGCGGCGACGACAGCAGCTCAGACACAACCACGGCCGCAACAGATGACGGTGCGGCGGAGACGACGGTTGGCACCGAGGCGCCGGCCTCCACGGAGTCAGCGGCGACCACCGAGGCCACCACCGCACCGACCGAGGCAACCGATGCCCCGACCACGACCGCAGGGGCCGATGGGATCATCGTGGTCCCGACGGACGCGGGCACGATCCAAGAGGCGGTCGACCGGGCGGTCCCCGGCGATCTGATTCTCATCGAGCCGGGCACGTACAACGAAGCTGTCAACGTCACGACCGACGAACTGACGATCCGCGGACTCGATCGTGCGGGGGTGGTGCTCGACGGCGAGTTCGAACTCGACAACGGCGTTCGCGTGCTGGGCGCCAACGGCGTGACGGTCGAGAACCTGACCACCCAGAACTACACCAACAATGGGGTGTTCTGGACCGGCGTCACCGGGTATCGCGGCTCGTACATCACGGCCTACCGCAACGGCGACTACGGGATCTATGCATTCGATTCGGTGCAGGGTCAGCTCGACAACTCCTACGCCGCGGGAAGCCCCGACGCCGGCTTCTACATCGGGCAGTGCTTCCCCTGCGATGCGCTCATCGACGAGGTCCACGCCGAACACAATGGACTCGGATACTCCGGTACCGACTCCGGCGGCAACCTGGCCATCGTCAACTCGACGTTCAACAACAACCGCGCTGGCGTCGTGCCCAACTCCGGCAGCTATGAACTCTGCTACCCGCAGCGGCAAACCACCATCATCGGCAACTTGGTCTACTCGAACAACCAGCCGGACACTCCGGCGATCGATGTCGCCATATTGGCGATGGGCAACGGGATCCTTGCGCCGGGTGGCGTCGCCAACACCATCGAACGCAACCGCGTATGGGATCACGACAAGACCGGCATCGGGCTCGTTCCGTTCCTCGAAGAAGGGCCAAACGACGATCTGCCGACCCAGGACGAGTGGGATATCCCGTGTGAGGACCAGCGCAACCAGCCGATCGCCGATGAGATTCCCGATGTGCTGTTGTGGGAGCCATACGACAACTCGGTCGTCGACAACGTCGTCAGCGACAGCCGCGAAGCCGACCTCGGCGTGGCCGGTGTCAGCGTGCCAGCGGAGGACCTCCGCAACTGCTGGTCGGCGAACACGTTCGGCACCTCGGCCCCAGTCGGCATCGAGACGCTGGCGCCGTGCGACGGAACCGGTTCGGGCAACTGGGATGATGGCGCCTTGAACGTGCTCGCCTGGCTCGACGAGGTGGCGACCCGCCCGCCGTCGGTCGACTATGAGATCGCCGAACTCCCGCCGATCCCGTCGGATCTGCCGAACATGCCCGATGCGGCCACGGCCCCGGCCCAACCGGCGACCGACGTGCCGTACTCGATCGACCTCGCGTCGATCGAGGTTCCCGCTGAGCCTGCGGGCTGACGTCTGGCAATGCCGGTCCGGCCTGCTGCAGTCGCCGTCCTGGTCGCGTTGGCGGCGTGTGGCGGCGCTGCGGCCGGGTCGTCGGCGGAGCAGGCCGAGCCGCTGGATCCTGAGCGGCGTGGGCCGCAGGGGCGGGTGGCCCAGTTCGTCGTCGACTGTGAGCTGTCGCACTACGCGTTCGACGATGCGATCGTCGCCCCCAACCTCCCTGGGGCGAGTCATCAACATCAGTTCTTCGGCAACACCGAGGTCGACGCCCGGGACGACTACGACAGGGTCCTCGGAGCCGACACCACGTGCGACCAACCGCTCGACACCGCGTCGTATTGGACGCCGACGTTGCTCGACCCGACCGGCAAGGTCATCGAGCCGCTTGGTCTCACCGCCTACTACCGCCCCGGTCGGGGCATCGATCCGGCAGCGGTGGTCGCGTACCCCGCCGGCTTGATGTTGATCGGCGGCGATGCCGGCGCCGAGACGGCGCAGCCGACCGATGTCGTTGCCTGGTCGTGCGGCACCGGAGCGATTCGCGACTCGGTGCCACCGTCATGCCCGGCGGGCGGGTCGCTGCGCATGTTGGTGACGTTTCCTGACTGCTGGGACGGCGAGCGCCTGACCGGGTTCGGCTCGGGTGCCCACGTTCGCTACAGCGACGGTGGGTGCCCCGACGGTTTCTCGGTCGCGATCCCGCAGCTCACGATCGCAGTCGACTTCCCACCAGTCGATCCCCAAGGATTGGCACTGTCGTCGGGCTCGATCCTCACCGGCCACGCCGACTTCTGGAACGTTTGGGACCAGGACAAGCTGGAACGCGAGGTCGAGTTGTGCATCAACCGCGACCTCGTGTGCGGCGTGTCGTCCTGAGTACCGCTCCGCCCTCCCTCGACGGCGACTGTCGGCCAGACTGGCGGCCGTGAAGTTGCGCAGGATCGCTGCACTGTGCGTGCCGCTCGGACTGGTCGCGGGGGCCTGCGGCAGTGGCGACGAGTCGGCGACGCCCACACCGAGTGCTGGGTCATCGAGCACCGCATCGACGAGCACAGAGACGGCCGACGAGGCGTCGAGCGCGCCGACGACCGAGACCGGTTCGCCATCCGCGACTGCCACAGCTGGCGACATCGAGGGCGTGGTGTTCGTTCCCGGCGATGCCGACACGATCCAAGCCGGTGTCGACATGGCCGCACCCGGCGACGTCGTGTTGATCTCGCCGGGAACGTACGAGGAGTCGGTCGACGTGACGACCGACGACATCACGATCCGCGGTCTCGACCGGGCGGGCGTGATTCTTGATGGCAACTTCGCCCTCGACAACGGCATTCGGGCGCTGGGCGTTCGCAACGCGGTGGTCGAGAACCTGACCGTGCAGCGCTTCGTGAACAATGGCGTGTTCTGGACCGGTGTCGACGGCTACCGCG
>JBCBSO010000388.1:0-4458 GCA_039819205.1 Actinomycetota bacterium | reverse complement strand
CCCCGAGCAGCTGAGCAGTCAGCACCGATCGGGGGGCGCCACATCGGCCACAGCGTCGGACCATCGGGAAGCTCGATTGCGCCGATCGCCTCGAAGCCATGCCGTTCGTACAGCGCTCGGCTGCGCGGTGTGGTCGCCTCGAGATAGGCGGCCTCCCGGTCGGCGTCGGCCGCCTCCAAGGCGTGATCGAGTAGCGCGCCACCCACTCCTTGCCCCTGACCGGTGGCACGCACCCCGATGGCGAAGAGATAGCGGTGCGGCTCGGTTGGGACGTGCGGAATCACCAGCTCGGCGAACTGCAGGCCGCGCTCCATGTCGCCGCCGACCGTTGCCGCGTAGGCCGCACCATGCTCGCTCCAGAACTCCTCGCCGAGATGCTCGCCAACCGGCATCCACAGCGCCGCGGCCGTATGGTCGATGATCTGCGACTCCCCATGGTGCAGGTATCCGTGCTCGGCGAAGTAGCGGTACGACGCCTCGTTCTGGCGATCACGTAACTCCTCGTCGGGGTACAGCCAGGCGGCCAATGGGTCGTTGGCGAACGCCTCGGCCAAGGTCGCGGCTACCTCGTCGAGGTCGTCGATCGTTGCGCTGCGAATGTCCACCGGCATCGGGCCAGTGTGACATGAATCAAGACGGTGGCCCCTCGGCGGCACGGCTCGCATCGTGGGATTCGTCGTGGACCCAACGAACGAGCTCGCTCGGGGCCAAGGCGTGGGCACGTTGGTCGTAGTGCGCCAGATCCTGATCGGAGAAGTGCTGTCGCCACTCGCCATTCGCGCCCGACCGGAAGAAGCGGTCGGTATCGTTCCAGTAGTCGGACACCGCGACCTCGGGCACCAGCTCGGCGGATCGATTGCGCATCGACGTGAGGCTTGCCGCTGGCGCAAGTTCGCAGAGACGGTCGGTCCCGATGTCGAAGGCGCAGAACTGTGCCAGGCGCTGCATCTCCGCGACGAGGTCGCGTTGGTAGTCGAGGAAGTGGAACACCTCGATGTTGGGCTCGGCCCGTCGTTGCCAGCCGGTGTCGAGATGATGCAGCACGTTGGCCAGGGTGACGTCGACGTCGGTCGTTGGCTCGGCGTCGACGAACGCTCTGAACCGTTCGATTGGCCCTGTCGGCGCGACCAGTTCGGCGGGCAGCGTGGGCGCCGGTCGACCGTCGGCTGCGCAGGCGTCGTGAATGCGTTGGGCTTGCAGGTCGCGGTCGACGTTGCGGCGATGGTTCTCCCACGACTCGAACACGTCGCGTGGGTCGCGTGCGACCACGATGTAGTGCACGTCCTCGCGCAGTGGGAGTCCGTCGAGCGGCGTGTGGGTCTTGATGAAGCGACGGTGGCCCTGCTGTTCGTAGGTGGCAAACACCTCTTGCTCGGAGCGCGTGTTCACGTCGAGCCATGGGCTGATGGCGTCGAGCTTGTCGGGAAACTCCGGACCGTCGAACACCATCAGCGCACACAACATCTGGGTCCACGTCGTTCCGCACTTGGGTGGTGTCGAGATCACGACATCGCCGGGGCGGTGCTCGAACCGCTTCCAACGGTCGTTGTCGGAGATGAACCCGGCGTATCGGATGACGTCGTCCACGCCGGTCATGATTCCAGGCTGAGTCTCACGCTGACCTGTTCCGTGAAGATGCTGTGTGCGTCGCCGCCTCGACGCCACCGGCCTAGTCGATGACCTCGATGTTGATGCTGAGCCCTGGGGCTCGCGTCAGCTTCTTGTCCGCCGTCACGAGCACTGCGTCGGTGCGTCGCTTGCGGGCACCGAGCTGTTCGACGGCGGTCACGTACGCGGCGTCGTAGGCGGACAAGTTGTTACGCAGTTCCCACACTCGTTCGAGTTGGGGGCGGCCTAAGGGAAACGTTCGGAACGGCCAGCTGTTCATCGATCGGATCGCATCGATGGCATCTGGCTCGGGAACGACACCCGCCAACACGGCCTTGCGTAGCGACTGCGTGACCTCCAGCTTGGTGTGTGGCAGGACGTACGTCTCGTTCTCGCCGTCGTCGAGCTGAACGAGTCGCTGGCGTACATCGCGCCCTCGTCCACCGATCGGGTCGGCGAGGGCGATGACGATCGCGTTTGCGTCGACGACGACGATCACGCGGCGGAGTCAGCCGCCGTCGCGGTCTTCGCGGATCGCGTTGACGAGGAAGCTGATGGCGTCGTCGTCAAGTGGCTCGGTCGTGCGGGCACTGCTCTCAACGTCGTCAAAGAACTCGGCGATCGACTTCGAAACGGCGTCGTCGGAATCCGCTGGGTTCTCGACTCTCGCCATACGCCGATCGTAGACGCCTCCCACATGTTCGCAAGAGGAAATCACACACCTGTGAGTTGATTGCCCCGTCGATGCCCGACAGATCGGCGCGTCGCAGGTGTGGGCGCCGGCGCCAGGTCCCTCGCGGCTTGGCGGAGATGTGTTGGAGCCACGCCGTACACCCCTACGCTCGCAGATTGATCGCCACCGTTCCACAGCGTCACTCGGCGGTGATCATCGCAGGTAGATGTCCTGCCCCAGCCCCTGTAGCTCAGTGGATAGAGCGTCGGTTTCCTAAACCGTGCGTCGCAGGTTCGATCCCTGCCAGGGGCGCCACAAAACACCAGCCATCGGGGAGACTTCCGACTTGCGGCAGCTCCACTTGCCGGCCGCGAGAGCCTCGGCAGCGAGGCATGTGTCTGGCTGCCGCTCGATCTCGAGTTGGGTGACATTAGAGATCTCTCATCTGGTGCTCATCTTCGATCAACTGCAGGCATCGACGATGGGGCGATGTCAGCTGCCGTCACGGAGCCCTCAGCGTCGAGCAACTCATCTGACGTACTTCGGCTACTGCTCAGCAGGGAGATCGACGATGTCCTGAGCGAGTACCTGCACTGCTCGGGACACCAGCTCGTGTCGGCTCGCCCGTGTCAGATCGTGTATCGGCCTGCTGGGGCGACGACAGCGCAATACCGCATCCGAACGCAGACGCCGACCGGCGACAGCGCGTTGGACACGCTCGTGGTTGCTGTCGGCGGCGAGGTCGTCCAGGGGGCGACAGCACTGCGCAACGACAGCACAACGGTCAATATCTGGGGCTGGCGGAACGACCCTGCCCTACCCGGCCTTGCTGCTGCGGTTGATCGACAGCGCGTGCGTGATCTGTTCCGCGACATCGGGTGCGATGGGTCCGACGTGCAGCTCCGGGCGCGTGCCTACCGACCAGGCCGACGAGCCGTTGTCGAAGCGGACAACGGCCACCAACGACTCTTTCTCAAAGTCGTTCGACCCGACCGCGTCGAGGTGCTCCATCACGCACACCGGCAGCTCGCCGAGAGCATGCCGGTTCCCGACAGCCTCGGTTGGACCAACTCCGGGGTCATGGTGTTGCCGGCGATCAGTGGCTCAACCTTGCGCGAAGCGCTCCGTCGCGGCGACAAACGCCTCCCCGATCCAGCAGCCATCGAGCACCTTCTCGAACGAATCCCCAGCGGTGTGGGCCGCAGGCGCACACGGGCGCCATGGCTCGACGAGGCGCAGCGTCACGCCGACCTCGTCAAGGCGACGGTTCCCGGCACCGGTCGTGTCGTGACTCGAGCGCTGCACCGGCTCGAGGATGTGCACGCGCGGCTCAGTGGTGGCAGTGATGTCCACGAGACGGTCACGGTGCACGGCGATCTCTACGAAGCACAGATCCTGGTCGACGGCACCGACATTGTCGGCCTGCTCGATGTCGACACGGTGGGCGTTGGCCAGCGGATCGACGACATCGCCAACTTCTGCGCCCACCTCAGCGTGCTGGCCACGGTGTGGCCCAATCCGCGGTCGGTCAATCGCTACGGCGGGGCGCTGCTCAACGCAGCCGAACGCCGCTTCCGGCGCCCCGCTCTGCGGGCGCGCATCGCCGCAGCCACCCTGGGACTCGCCACCGGTCCATTCCGTTCGCTCGAAGCGAACTGGGTTGCCAACACACATGCCCGCATCAGACTCGCCGAGCGATGGCTTGACGGTGCCGAGCGCCCGTCCTGCGCATGAGAGGGCCCTCATCGGGCGTTCCTCGTGCTCTCACGATCCCCCTGCACGATGACAGACGTATCCGTCACACCCACTTCAGAGGAGACAAGTCATGCGACCCACCCGCCCGAATCGCTGGACCATCGTTGTTGGAGCGACCGCAGTCGCCGGCGTCACCGCCGGAGCGCTCGTGGCCGCAACCGACGGCGACCTGCAGCTCAACGATCGCAGCCCAGCCATTGAACTCACCGACGACTCGGCTTCCAGCGATACCGCTGCAACGACGACGTCGACGTCAGAGGTGGATCCGTCGCCGGAGTCGGTTGACTCGCCGAACGAGAGTGTCGAGGAGTCGATCGATTCGCCCTTCGACAGCCCCGATGACCCGGTGGATCCGTCGCCGGAGTCGGTTGACTCGCCGAACGAGAGTGTCGAGGAGTCGATCGATTCGCCCTTCGACAGCC
>JBCBSO010000387.1:0-4462 GCA_039819205.1 Actinomycetota bacterium | reverse complement strand
AAGGTGAAAGAGATTCTGGTCGACGACGATCAGGACGCGATCTGGCTGCGCGTCGATGTGCAAGGCGGCGCGAGTTGCCACGTCGGCTACCGATCGTGCTTCTACCGCCGGGTGCCGTTTGCCGACGTCGATGAGGCGGGCGAGGATCAGCCGATCTCGCTCGAGTTCACGACCACCGAGAAGGTGTTCGACCCCAACGAGGTCTACGGCGACGCCCCGAACCCGACCCGTCTCTAGACCGGCGCCTGTCGATCACATCGTGGGCTGACGTGATACGTAGGCGGCGGTGACCACCGCCGTCGCTCCCGACGAGCACGCTGTCGACGCGCCGCAGCGGAGCGCGTGGCAACAGCAGGCATCGCGGATCGCGCTGTGGCTACTCCACCCGGCGGTGGCGATTGTGCTCACGTGGCCCGCGCTGCTGCGCATGGGATCCGCAGTCCCTGCGGGCACCGAGCCGGTGTCGACGGTGCCGTTGTTCAACGTGTGGACGCTCGGCTGGAACGTCGACCGCGTCGGCCACTTCTGGTCGGGCTACTGGAACGCACCGATCTTCGAACCGGACCCGGGTTCGTTTGCCCGTTCCGACCCCCAGCCGCTCACTGGGATCGCTGCCTGGTCCGTCTCGTGGCTCCCCGGCGGGACCACAACTGCGTACGTCCTCGTTCTGCTCCTGGCACTGACGCTGAATGGAGTGGTGACGGCGCGGCTCGCCAAGCGGCTCGGCGCATCGGTGGCCGGCGCCGCGGTGGCGGGCGTCGCGGTCCAGGCGTCGCCGTTCGTCACCAACGAACTGGGAGTACTCCAGCTGACGATGCTGTTTGGGGGAATCTTGGCGATCGATGGCGTTGTCGGCCTGGCGATCGAGGGGCCACACCGCCGGTTCGGGCTGCTCGCCGGCGGCGGGTTGGCGATCGCCGCACTCACCAACGGATACCTTGCGCTGGCGCTGGCCACGATTCTCGGCCCCATCGTGGTCGTGCTCCTCGTGTGGTCCAGGCGTACACGGGAGATCGGCGCGTTCGTGCTCGCCGCGCTGTTGCCGATCGTGGTTGCCGCCCCCTTCGTGCTTGGCCAACAGGCGCAGACAGATGACCTCGGCTGGTCGGCCGCGACCGTGGAAGCCAACAGCGCCGAACTGGTCGACCTCGTGCAACTCGACGAGCAGATCGAAGGCGGGCGAGTGCTACCGTGGGCTGGCAACACATCGGGCACCGCCGAGCGTCTATGGCCGGGCGCGCTACTGGTCGGGTTGGGTGTGCTCGGGTTGATCGAGGCCCGGCGCCGCGCGGCCACACGGCAGGCCGCCATCACTCTGGGGATCGTGGCTGCGTTCGGCCTCGTCGGGAGCCTGGGCCTCCGGCTCGACATCGCGGGCTTCCAGCCGTACTCGTTGCTGCGCGATTTCGTGCCGGGGTGGGATCGACTGCGCAGCCCGTTCCGCCTCGTGGTGTTGGTGACGATCGCCTTGGGTCCGCTCGTCGGGCTCGGCTTCGACCAGCTGCGACGCAGACTGCAACGGGCCCGCAGCCCTCGACTTGGAGCGGCGGTGCTCGTTGGCATTCTGATCGTTGGCGCATGGGAGGTGTGGCCGCGTGAGCGGCCCGTCGTGGCAGTGCCCGACGTTGCCGATCTCGACTGGGTCGTGTTCCTCGACGACACCGATGACCGCGACCCGATCGCCCACGTCCCTGGCGCTGACCCGCGTGGCCGTGTCGCCGACTTCGAGGGGACAGTGGTCGACATGCTGGCCACGCTGGAGCACGGTCACCCGATGATCTCCGGCTACACCGGCCTCTTCCCAGACGACCGGCGGACCGTGCGCACTGCGCTGCAGCCGCCGGTCGACGTCGACACCGTCGATCTGCTCTGCGTCCGGGGCGTCGGGTGGCTGGTGATCGATAACGACCTCGAGGTCGACGAACCGCGCCTCGGCATCGAGTTCGCCGGATCGGATCGAGACGTATACCGGGTCACGTGCGCCGGGTGAACCGCTCCTGAATGTCGAAGCGCTGCTTACTTCGAAACGCCGCGCGCCTCGACGGTGCCGTCGTCGCGCCCGATGATGAGGGCGCCTCCGTCGGCTGACCATTCGACGTGCGCGACGCCGGCGCCCGAATCGGCCACATCGTGCGGACGCAGCGTTGCGCCTTGGCGGCGCGGCGAGGGCCACAAGATCACGTGTCCGTCGGCATCGCCCGTGACGAGTCGGTCGCCACCTGGCTCCCACGCCAGCGACTCGATGGTTTGCTCGCGGACCGTTGCGGTTGCCGGTGCCGATCCGCCCGGACCACGGCTGGGGAACTCCCACACGGCGAGGTTCCCCAGACAGGCCGTGGCCATCCACCGGCCGTCGTCACGAAAGCCGATGTGTTCGACCTTTGCTGGATACCCCGCCATCGACAGTTCGTCGCCCGACCACAGCCGCCAGATATGGATGCTCCTGTCTTGCGATCCTGCACATGCCCACCGTCCATTGGGTGCGAGGGCGAGGCTCAACAACGAACCCTTCCAGGCGGAGAACCGCGTGGGGTCCGAGCGGTCACGTTCTGGGTCGTACCAGGCCACACCGCCGTAGGCGGCCACGCCGACCCGCTTGCCGTTCGGCGACCAGGTCACCGCAGTCACGGTCGACGCAACCGGGTCGTGCGCCCGCACCACGGCTCCGGTGTCATCGACGAGTTGCATCGTGCGCCCCGCTCCGACTGCCAGGAGATCGTCGGTAGGCGACCACGCGAGTGAGCTGGCCCACCCGGCGGTCGTGACAGATGAACGTGCGTTGCCGTCAGTGTCGTAGAGCCGCACCTGTCCGTCGTGCCCACCGATCGCCACCGTCGTTGCATCACGCGACCACGCAGCCGCAGCAACGCCGAACGGGTGCTCGTCGAGCTTGGTGATCACCGATCCGTCGGCAACGTCGATCAGCGCGGCATCTCCGGCGAGCGATCCCACAGCCGCGTGCCGCCCGTCGGGAGCTACAGAGATTGCCGAGACGTAGTCACCCAGGCCGAGCTGCCACGTGACCGGCCCGATCGTGCTCATTCACCCAACCAAACACTCGCGAAAGCTGCGCTCCAGCTCGTCGCGATCGAGGTTGCGTCCGATGAACACCAACTTGTTGGTTCGCTCCTCGTCGTCTCGCCACGGCCGGTCGGCCTGGCCGTCGAGCAGCATGTGCACTCCCTGAAACACGTACCGCTCGTCGAGCCCCTCGATCGCCAGGATTCCCTTCGACCGGAAGATGTCGACGCCCTTCTCGCGCAGCAGCGTGCCCAACCACTCGTCGAGTCGGCCGCTGTCGACGGTGCCGGCTGCTTCGATGCCGACCGATGTCACGGTGAGGTCGTGCTGGTGCTCGGCATCTGGATCGAGGAACTCGGGATCGTCGGCGAGCACGCGATCGAGGTCGAATGCACCGACGTCGAGGATTGCTTCCAGGTCGACCTTGCCGTGACTCGTCCGCACGATGGGCACCTGGGGATTGATCTCGCGCACCCGGCGCTCGACCTCGCCGAGGGCGTCGTCGGAGTCGGCCAGGTCGACTTTGTTCAACACGACGCGGTCGGCGAACGCCAACTGCTCGACCGCTTCGTTCTCGACGCCCTCGGGTTTCTCGTCGTCGAGGTGCTCGACGAGGTGTTTGGCGTCGACCACGGTGACGATTGCGTCAAGCTCGAGCTTGGCGGCGATCTCGTCGTCGACGAAGAAGGTCTGGGCGACCGGCGCCGGGTCGGCAAGTCCGGTCGTCTCGATAACGATCTGGTCGAATCGGTCGCGGCGGCGCATGAGGTTCCCGAGGATGCGGATCAGGTCGCCGCGCACGGTGCAGCAGATGCAGCCGTTGTTCATCTCGAAGATCTCTTCTTCGGCATCGAGTACGAGCGCGTCGTCGATGCCGATCTCTCCGAACTCGTTCTCGATCACCGCGATGCGCATGCCGTGCTGCTCGGTGAGGATGTGGTTCAGCAGCGTGGTCTTGCCCGCTCCGAGGAATCCCGTGAGCACGGTGACGGGGACCCGTTCTGGAGGGGCGGCGAGCGAGTCGGAGGTCATCCAAATATGATAATGATTCTCACTCATATGCGCGTCTCGAAGCGTGGCGGCGATTGCCAGCCACAGGCTCGACCGGTGTTCGTCGAGGCGGCGGTCACCTCATGACGTTGCCCGGCCTTGGTTCTGGACCGGGCCGACGCAACCTGGCGCACACGTCGCGGGTGAAAGCCATCGTGGAGGACCTCGTCGCGGCGTCTGGTGCCGAGGCGGCGGACACGACAGTGCTCGTGACCGAACTCGAGTGCAGCGAACCCGGCTGTCCGCCGGTCGAGACCGTCATTGCGCTCCTCACCGCAGACGAAAACGTGCAGTACAAGATCCACAAGCCACTTGCCGAGGTCGATGCCACCGACGTCCAAGCGGTGCTCGGGGGCATGCCGCCGCAGCACCCGTCGTCAGTTCGGTGAGC
>JBCBSO010000386.1:0-4471 GCA_039819205.1 Actinomycetota bacterium | reverse complement strand
AGCGATGAGTGACGACGAGCGGTTGGCCAAGATCGAGGCGGTGCTCCCCGGCCGGTGGGACCCGCCAGCAATCCGGGCGGGCGCCATCATCTCCTTGGTGCTTGCCGTGCCGATTACCGTGATCGCCGCCGTCGTTGATCCGGACGATCCCGGTGCACGGGCGGCCTTCTTCTTCGCCGCGTTCGGCGGGTTCGTGATCGGCGCCGGATGCGCCGCCTGGGTACAACGCTCGGGTACACCGTTGAGCCACGGCATGGTCACGGCAGTCGGCACCTACGCCGCTGCGCAGGCCGTGTTCGTCATCTTTCGGCTGATCACCGGCGGCGACGTCAACTGGTTTGGCGTGATCTTCACCGGCACGCTCGTGGCGCTCGCCGGCCTCGCCGGCGGTTTCCTCGGCAGCCGCCTGCAGGCCAAGGGCATTCGACCGTCGAGCCAAGCGCAGCCTGGCGGCATGCGATGACCGACCTCTTGGTGATCGACGTCGGCACCACAGGACTGCGCGCCGCGCGGGTCAACGAACATCTCGAGATCGTCGATCTCGAGTATCGCCCGTGCCCGCCCAACACGCCGGCGCCCGGACTGGTGGAGTTCGACGCGGCCACGATGGCGCGCACCGCAATCGAGGCGGCCACGTCGGTGCTGGAGCGGTCGACGTCGCTGGTCGAGGCGGTCGGCGTGACCACCCAGCGGGCCAGCACCGTCGTCTGGGATCGGTCGACGGGCGAGCCCATCGCACCCGGCCTCGGATGGCAGGACCTGCGAACCGTCGGCGACTGTCTGATGGCCAACGCCGAGCACGGGTGGACGCTGGCCCCGAACCAAAGCGCCACCAAGTACTCGTGGCTGTTGGCGAACACGCCCGACCTCGCCGGCCGCGATCTGTGTGCCGGCACGGTCGACAGCTGGATCGTGTGGTCGCTGACCAGTGGCGCACTGCACGTCAGCGACCACGGCAGCTCGTCGGCCACCATGTCCGGGCTGCGGCGAGTCGAGAACGACAGCTGGAACGACGAGGTGCTCGACGCGCTGTCGATTCCCGCGTCGATCCTGCCAACAGTGGTCGACTCGTCGGGCGTGGTCGGCGAAGCGACCGCCCTACCGGGAGCCCCGCCGATCGCGGCAATCCTCGGCGACCAGTCGGCGTCGACGATCGGACAAGGTTGCGTGCGTCCTGGTCGGGTCAAGATCACGTTCGGCAGCGGGGGGATGCTCGACGTCTGCGTCGACGGCGGGGCCCCGACAACAGGGCGACGCAATGCCAACGGCACATACCCGCTCGTGTTGTGGACGGTCGGCGGCACCCCGCAGTGGGGCGTCGAGGGGATCATGCTGTCGGCGGGAACCAACGTGGAGTGGCTGCGCGATGACCTCGGGCTGCTCGACACGCCCGCCCAGAGCCATGACGTGGCCGCAGAGTGCGCCGACACCGACGGCGTGATGTACGTCCCGGCGCTGCTCGGGTTGGGAACACCGCACTGGGACTACGGCGCACGTGGCACGCTGCTGGGCATCACCCGCGGCACCGAGCGGCGACATGTGGTGCGCGCCGTGCTCGAGGGTGTGGCCCACCGCGGCGCCGACCTGCTCGATGCCGCAATCGCCGATACCGGCGTCGTGGCCGACGAAGTGCGCATCGACGGTGGCATGAGCCAGAACCCGACGTTTGTCCAAGCGCTCGCCAATGCGACGGGGCGGGCGGTCGAGGTGTCGCCAGTGGTCGAGGCCACCACTCGCGGCGCAGCGTTCATGGCTGGCCTGGCGATTGGTGCATTCGCGCGCCTCGGCGACGCCGACGACCTGTGGCAGCCCGCGGCCCGGGTCGAACCCAGCCCGGTTGCCAACACAGCGGCGACTCGGCATCGCTGGTCGGCCGCACTGGAACGCAGCCGCGAGTGGCATCCCGACCTGTCTGCGCTGGACATGTAATGGTCAACAACACAAGGTCTTGGGTGGCTTTACGGGCAGCGTCAGGTGTGTTCGTCGATCACCTGTCGCGCCGTTCCGTGAACCTAGAATTGCTCCGCCCCCACCCGAGCGGGAAGTCTGGTGGCCCAATGACCCCGAAAGGACCCTCTACGTGAGTCTCGACCGCGCCGAGTCGACATCGTCGCGACGTGCGCTGTTCGGCACCGCCGGTGCCGCAGGCATCGCCGCGGCGATCACTGCGCTGAGTGCAGCGCGCCCCGTCGCCGCCGCCCCTCCGTTCAGCCCGACGCCCGACGACACCGCATTACTGCGCCAGGCAATGGAGCTTGAACTGGCGGCCCGCGATCTGTATGAAACCACGCTGGCTGCGGGGATCTCCGCCGACGTCGAGCAGCTCGTTCAGCTGCTGGCATCGAACCACAACGACTACGCCAAGGGCATCGCCGGAATTGCCGGGCTCTCTGCGGACACGCCGAACCAGGACGTGTTCGACCAGCTCGAAGCCGACTTCGACACCACCGACGTCGAAGCCTGGGCGCAAGCGGCGAACAACTTGGAGAACACTGCCGCAGCCACCCATAGCGAGCTGATGGCGCTGTACGAGTCGACCAACGCGATCACGTTCACCGCATCCGTGGTGATGGTCGAGACCCGAGCGGGTGTCGTCACGGCGAACATCATTGGCGATCCGGTTGCCGCAGCGTTGGCGCCTGATGCCGAGCCGCTCGACCTCAGCGCGGAGGCGTCATCATGACCGCGATCGACCGGCGCAACGCTCTCCGTCTCGGTGGTCTGGCCGTTGGTGCGGGCGCGGTCGTCGCCGCCTGTGGTGGCGACGATGAAGCGGCCGTGCCGGGTCGTGTCGGCTTCCTGCCGCCGGTGACCGATCCGCCGAGCTACAACGTCGACGACGCGGTACTGCTGCGCACGGCAGCATCGCTCGAAACCACGATCATCGACCTCTACGAAGCGTTCCTCGAACTCGACGTGTTCGACCAGGGCCAGGCCGAATTGCTGCAAACACTCATCGAGGGCCACGAAGACGCCCGTGATGTGTTCGACGAACAGACCACGGTCGCCGGCGGGGAGATCTGGTCCTGCGCCAACCCGTGGTACGTCCAGCGCACCGTCGAGCCGATGCTCGAGGTTGTGGCGGTCAGTGACGATCCACTCCGTGATGCGTTCAACATCGTCGCCACAATGGAGAACGTCGCCGGCGCCACGTATCAGGAAATGAGCGGGCAGCTGACCATCGTCGATGAACGTCAGGCGATGATCGAGGTCGGCAAGCAGATGGCCCGCCAATCCGCAGTGTGGATCATCGGCAACGAGGGTCCCGACGGCTACTTCAGCCCCGAGCTGTTCGGCGAGGAGTCGGGCATCGACGAGTCGGGAGTACCGTTGCAGTACGCCATCACGGGCGCGTTCGGATCGGTCGGCCAGATCGAGATCGTGATCGGCGCACCCGACGAAAACGGCGTGCGCACCACGTTCGTCGTGCAGACCCCGAGCCTCAACTCGTACATCTACAACGAGCTCGAACCCACCTGCTGAACGCCAAGACCGTTTGGTGGCAGGTTTGCGCGCACCTGTCGTCACAAACCTGCCACCAAGCGTACTTGGCGGGTACGCCGCCGCACGGTCAGGCGCCTGGCCACGCCGGGTCGGCGAGCCGCACGGCGACGACGTCGCTCGCCTCCGGCGGATCTTGGCCATCGAGCCACGCCAGCAACATCTGGTTGACCGTTTCGGGTGCTTCCTGCTGCACCCAGTGGGACACGCCGGGAAGGAATCGCACCGTGAGGTCGTCGACGTACTCACTGGTGCCGTCGGTGGTCTCACGCCGTAGGGCGTGGTCGGCGAGACCCCAGACCAACAGGGTCGGAACGTCGATGATCGGGAAGCCGTGCCGCCGTTCAGCGCGGGCGCCGCGGAGCGCCGCTCGGTAGTAGTTGACCATCGAACGCATCGCCGTCGGGCGCAACCACCCGTCGCGATACACGTCGATCACCTCGGGTGGAAATCGCGTCTCGTCCTCGGCGACATCGGTGAACGCCTTGGCGGTCGCTGCGGCACGGCGCACGGTGAGAATCCGCTCCGGCAACCACGGGATCTGGAAGTAGAAGATGTACCACGACCGCGCGAGCTGACGAGGCTTCCGGAGTTCGCGCGCCATGCAAGCCGGGTGGGGCACGTTCATGATCACCAGCCGCTCCAGCGGCCGCACCCGACGCATGGCGAACGCCCATGCCTGCGCGGCACCCCAGTCGTGCCCGAGGAGCGTCACCTGTTCGCGTCCCGATCGATCGATCGACGCGCCGAGGTCGCCGAGCAGCAGATCCATGGAGTAGTCCCTGACCTTGGGCGGCTTTGACGAGCCGACGTAGCCGCGGGTGTTGGGCGCCCACACCTCGTAACCGGCCTCGGCCAGGGCGTTGTTGGTGCACGGCTTCCCCGAGTCGGCGTTCTCGTGGCGATACCAGATCGACGCCCTGGCCGAGGCCGGTTACGAGGTGTGGGCGCCCAACACCCGCGGCTACGT
>JBCBSO010000385.1:0-4472 GCA_039819205.1 Actinomycetota bacterium | reverse complement strand
CCTTGAGCAGCCGCTTGTACAGCTTGCCCGTCGGGTGGCGGGGGAGTTCTTCACGGAAGTCGATCGAACGGGGACACTTCACGTCGGCCAGCTCCGAACGGCAGAACTGAATGAGCTCGCCGGCCAGCGCGGCAGCGGCTTGATCGTCGGCGGGCATCTCGCGCGGTTGCACCACCGCCTTGACCTCCTCGCCGAACTCGTCGTTGGGCACACCGAACACGGCGACGTCGATCACCTTGGGGTGGGTGACGAGAAGGTTCTCCGCCTCTTGGGGGTACACGTTTACACCGCCGGTGATGATCATGTACGCCTTGCGATCGGTGAGGTACAAGAACCCGTCGGCGTCGACGTATCCGACGTCACCCAAGGTGGTCCAACCCTTTGGATGGCGAGACGCGGCGGTCTTCTCCGGGTCGTTGTGGTATTCGAACTCGGCCTCACTCTCGAAGAACACCGTGCCGGGCGTACCCGTTGGGACCTCTTCGCCGTCATCGTCGACGATGTGCAAGATGCCGGTGACCGCTTGACCAACGGTGCCCTCGTGGGCCAGCCACTGCTCGGAGTTGCAGTACACGAACCCGTTGCCTTCGCTCCCGGCGTAGTACTCGTGAATGATCGGCCCGAACCACTCGATCATCTGCTTCTTCACCGGAACGGGGCACGGCGCCGCAGCGTGGATCACCGCTTCGAGCGACGACACGTCGTAGCGACTCCTGGCCTCCTCGGGCAGCTTGAGCATGCGCACGAACATCGTCGGCACCACTTGGCTGTGCGTGGCCGTGTGCTCGTCGACGAGACGTAGATACTCCTCTGCGTCGAACTGTTCCATCACCACGAGCGTGGCCCCGATCGAATGCACGGCGAGGCAGAACCGCAGTGGCGCGGCGTGATACAGCGGCGCAGGGGAGAGGTACGTCTTTGTGTCGTCGAACGCGAACAGGAACTGCAGGAGACCCACGATCGGGCCGCCGGTGGTCTCGAGGGGTTCGCCGGGAAACGGCCGAGTGATGCCCTTCGGTCGCCCGGTGGTGCCCGATGAGTACAACATGTCGAGACCGGCCTGGCGCTCCTCGTCGAGCGGCGTGCTCGGCTGCTCGGCGACCGCGTGCTCGTAGCTGTCGTAGCCGTCGATCGCATCGTCGAGCATCAGGCGCAGCTCCACGTCGGGCATCTGGTCGAGCAGTTCGGTGGCCTGCTCGGCTTTGTACTTCGAGGTGATGAACGCCTTCGCACCGCAGTCGTTGATGATGTATGCCAACTCGCTGGTCTGCAGCCGTGAGGACGCGCACGTGTACACCAGGCCGGCGTAGTGGCACCCCCACACCACCTCGAGGTAACGGTCGTGGTTCTCCATGCAGATCGCCACATGGTCGCCGGGTTGCAGACCCGCACGGCGCAGCAAGTGACTCAATCGGTTGGCCGCGGCGTCGAGTTCGCCGTAGGTCTGGGTGAAGCCAGACGATCCCATGATCACTGCGGGCTTGTCGGGGTGTGCTGCAGCATGTGCGCCGGGGTACATGCTGCCGGAACGTAGCCGAGCGGTACCGTGCCGTGATGGGTCCAACCGCATTCGCTGCCTTGATGTCGGATGCACAGGCGGATCCGCCCCTCGATGAGGCAGCGATCGCCATCGCCGGCGCACTGCAGCCGGGCCTCGATCCGATCGAATGGTTGGCTGCACTCGACGCCCTCGCTGGCTCGTGTCCTACACCGACTCCCGACGGGGTGGCCCGGCACCTCTGCGTCGAGTTGGGATTCACTGGCGACCGTGCCGACTACGGGTCGTGGCGCAATTCCTGCCTCGATCAGGTGATCGTTCGTCGTCGTGGCATCCCGATCACCTTGGCGGTCGTGATGATCGAGGTCGCCCGTCGGCTTGGGGTCGAGCTCGTTGGTGTCGGGCTGCCTGCGCACTTCTTGGTGGGAACCGCCGACGGTGAACAGTTCTACGACCCCTTCCACACCGCCGACACCTTCGATCAGGACGGCGTCCGTGACTTGTTTCGGCAGGTCACCGGCGGCCGGATGTCGTGGCAAGCGGCCTATCTCGAACCGACGCCGCCGCGCCACGTCGTGATCCGCATGCTGAACAACCTGCGGGCAACACTCGCAGAGCGCGATGACGCGTTGCGCTTAGGCATCGTGATGGACCTGCGAGCCATGATTCCCGAAATCGCCGCCCGTGAAGACGCCGAGATTCGGGCCGCCACCGCCGTGTTCAACTGACCCCGGGCACGGCCTCGTCGCCAGTGTCAGACGTCGGCCTGATAGGGCGGCGCTGGGTCGTACTGGATGTAGCGCTGGACCGTACGGGCGTGGGTCGGGTCGTGCAGCTGACCGATGAGCCACAGCGCCATGTCGATGCCAGCCGACACGCCTTGGCTCGATACGACGTTGCCGTCCCGCACCCAGCGGGCATCGCGCACGACCGTGCAGTCCCGCGCTCGGCCAGGGTGTCTTCGAACCCCCAGTGCGTCGCAACGCGTTTGTTGGCGGCCACGCCGGAAGCGACGAGGAGCAGTGAGCCGGTGCACACGCTGGTCATCCAGGTGGCAGCCGGCGCCACGGCCGCAAGCCAATCCAGCACGCGTTCGTTCTTGACCTGCGCACGTGTGCCCATTCCGCCCGGGACGAGCACGACGTCGTAGGTCGGGTGATCATCGAGGGTGTAGTGCGGCACCACCACCATGCCCTTGGCGCAGCGCACCGGGTCGGCGTGCTCGGCGACCATGCTGACGTGATGGTCGTCGTCGCCGTTGCCCGCGAGCACCATCGCCGAGGCGGTCAGCACCTCCCACGGCCCGACAAAGTCGAGCTCCTCGGCGTCGTCGAACAGCAGCAATCCGTAGTTGGTCATCGTGGTGGTCCTTTCCTCAGGGTGGGGTCGGTCGTGGGGGGTGGGGCGGCCGGCGATCGTGCGGGTGATGTATGCGGCTATGGCGCGTGGGCGAATCGCTGGCGGTAGCTCGCCGGCGCCACGCCGACCTGGCGGACGAAGGCACGGCGCATCGTTTCGCTCGATCCGAAACCGCAGCGGGCGGCGATCGCTTCGACGTTGTCGGTGGTCTGCTCGAGATGGCCGCGGGCAGCGTCGACGCGCCGGAGTTCGACGTAGCGTCCGGGTGCGCAGCCGACCTCGCGAGTGAACACCCGCGAGAAGTGCCGTGGACTCATCGCCGCGACCGTGGCCAGGTCGTGCATCGAGTGCCGTTGCGATGGGTCGGCGTTGATCTCGTCGAGCGCCCGGCGCACTCCGTCGTGGTTCGGCGTCGGGGTCCATACCGGTGCGGCAAACTGGCTTTGCCCGCCCGGTCGCCGAAGGAACATCACGAGCCATTGAGCGATCGTTTGTGCACAGCCGGCGCCGTGGTCCTCGGTGACGAGCGCGAGGGCGAGATCGATCCCTGCCGTGACACCCGCGGACGTCCACACGCCATCGTGGAGATGGATCGGTTCGGGATCGACGATCGCCGCTGGGAAGGTCTCGGCGAGCCGGCGGGCGCGTGCCCAGTGGGTGGTGACGCGCCGACCGTCGAGCAACCCGAGTTCGCCGAGCAGGAATGCGCCGGAGCACACCGAGGCGACCCTCCGGCTCCGCGCAGCGGCGTTTTCGAGCCAGGTGACGAGCTGCTCGTCGGTGCGGGCATCGTGTACACCGGTGCCGCCGGCCACGACGAGTGTGTCGATCGGCGTGCCGGCCGACGGGTCGGGGAGCGGTTCGGAGTCGATGCGCAGCCCGCTCTCGGTCGTGACGGAGCCGCCGGATGCCGACACCACCGAGATGTCGTAGCACCGCTCCGACGCCCAGGAGTTGGCTCCTGCGAACACCTCGAACGGTCCGGTCACGTCGAGTGCTTGTACGCCTTGGTAGGCGACGATCACCACACGGCGCGATGCACTGGATGGTGCGCCGGCGGTGCTCATGACTCGATCGTCGCCGCTTCTCGCAGTGGCGTCAATGACATGCACCCCACGAATTCGGCCATCGGCTGAGCAGCCGTCGTTCGACTACGGACACTGCCCGTCAGGCCAGTACCTTCAGGCGAATGAGTGTGATCGAACAGACGGCGCTGTCCCCCGACGAACAGCGTGTTGCCGACCTCGTCGACGAGCTGCTCGCCGAGTTTCCGCCCGACCGCACCGAGCCGAAGGAGTTCCTGGGCGCGCAGTACGACAAAGGTTTGGCGTGGGTTCACTTCCCCGAGGGGCAAGGCGGGCTCGGGCTGTCGCCGAAGCTGCAGAAGACGATCAACGAGCGGGTGTACGCAGCTGGCGCACCCAACCCGATGTACCGCAACCCGATTGGCCACGGCATGTGTGCGCCGACGATTGTCACATGGGGCACTGACGAGCAGCAGCAGCGCTACCTCCGGCCGCTGTTCACCGGTGAAGAGATCTGGTGCCAGCTCTTCTCCGAACCCGGGTCTGGGTCAGACTTCGCCGGCCTGTCGTCATCGGGCGTGCAAGACGGC
>JBCBSO010000384.1:0-4474 GCA_039819205.1 Actinomycetota bacterium | reverse complement strand
CCCGCCGGGCCCCCCCCCCCCCGGCGGCGCGCGCCCCCCCCCCCCGCCGGCGGGGGGGTGTGCGCGGGGGGCCCCCCCCCCCTCTCCCACCTGTTTTCCCGTGGGGCCCCCCCCCCCCCCCTCACACACAACGGCGGACCGCGATGCGTACCCACAACCGATCCACGACGTCGATACCGTGGGGTTGATGTCGCTGTCGATCGGGACGTTCGAGTTGTCGGCGCCGGTCGTGCTGGCGCCGATGGCCGGGGTGACGAACGCCCCGTTCCGCGCCCTGTGTCGGCGATTCGCCCCCGGTTTGGTGTACGTCAACGAGATGGTCATGGCCACCCCGGTGGTGCACGGCAATGCCAAGACACATCGGATGATTTCCTTCGGGCCCGACGAGCATCCGCGCAGCCTCCAGCTGTACGGCAGCGATCCCGACATCATGGGACGGGCCGTGCATCAGCTGTGCGACGACGGCCGCGTCGACCACATTGATCTCAACTTCGGGTGTCCGGCCGCCAAGGTGACCCGGCGTGGCGGCGGTGCGGCGGTGCCCGCTCGCCCGGAACTGTTGCGGTCGATCCTGCGTGCCGCCGTCGGCGCCGCCCGCCCCTACCGCGTGCCGGTCACCGCCAAGTTCCGGATGGGTCTATTCGACGACTGGCTGACGCATGTGCGTACCGGCGAGGTGTGCGCCGAGGAGGGTGTCGCCTCGATTGCCCTGCACGCGCGCACCGTCGAGCAGCACTACGCCGGCGAGGCCCGGTGGGAAGCGATCGCCGAACTGAAGGACGCCGTGGGTGAGGTGCCCGTGCTCGGCAACGGCGACATCTGGGAAGCAGCCGATGCGGTCGAGATGATGGCGATGACCGGATGCGACGGCGTCGTCATCGGACGCGGTTGCCTCGGGCGTCCGTGGCTGTTCGGCGACCTTGTGGAGGCCCTCAACGGCCGCCCGGTACCCCCTCCACGGCAGCTCAGCGAAGTGATGGCGGTGATGCGCGATCACGCCGAGATGCTGGTCGAGCATCACGCTGCTGCGCTCGACGACCGGGAGCGCGGCGAGAACCTGGCCATGCGCGATTTCCGCAAGCACACCGGTTGGTACATGAGCGGTTACCCGGTCGGGCCCGACGCCCGCCGTCGGTTCTCCCACGTGTCCACGCTCGGTGAGCTCGACGATGTGCTCGCCGACCTCGATCCGGCAGCACACATCGTCGATGGGGGAGAGCGCATCAAACGGGGCCACACCAACGGTCCGATCAAAGTGGCGCTGCCCGACGGCTGGCTCGTTGATCGAGCCGCGTCGGCGGCCGACACCTCGGTGCCCGACGACGGGCATGTCCTCGCCCTTTCCGGCGGATGATCGAACTGCCCGACGGGGTCGCGCTGGTGTTGGCCTCCTCGTCGCCGCGTCGAGCCGACCTGCTGGGCGGGCTCGACATCACCTTCGATGTCCGACCGGCAGACATCGACGAAACCCCGCTGGCCGGCGAGTGTCCGGTGTCGTACGTCGAACGGCTGGCTCGGGCCAAGGCGGCCGCAGTGGCGACCCCGGACACGCCGGGGACGCCGAACGTGATGGTGCTCGCCGCCGACACGACGGTCGATCTCGATGGGGCGATTCTCGGCAAGCCGTCGACGCCAGACGAGGCCTCCCAGATGCTCGCTGCGCTATCGGGGAGAGATCATCAGGTGCACAGCGGCGTCGCGGTGGCGACGCGGAACGGCGTCGAGGCCGTCACCGTGTCGACGACCGTGCGGTTCGGCGCACTGTCTTCTGCCGACGTGGAGTGGTATGTCGCCACCGGCGAGCCGTTCGACAAGGCCGGTGGCTACGGCATCCAGGGACGCGCGGCTGGGTTCGTTACCAGCATCGACGGCAGTGTGAGCAACGTCATCGGCTTGCCGATGGCCGAAACCGTCGCGCTCCTCCGGTCGGCGATCGCTCGATGCTGATCGAGCTCTTCACGTAACGGCTACGCCGACCAGAAGGCGTCGCTTTCGGCGGGGAGTGCTTCGACCATCCACAGCTCGACGATCCGGCCGTGGCGCACCGTCGCCAGCTGACCGCTGAAATTGTGCAGCGTGCGACCGTTGCGCGCCGCATGTACCTCGATCATGGCCAGCACCTGCTCGGGGGCGGTGGCCACGACGTTCGGAATATCGAGCTGCAAGTCCGCGCTGGTCACGTCCATTGCGTCGATGCTGGCGATGTACTCCTCGCGTGTTGCGGTCCGCACACCTGCGTCGGCGGTTGTCACATATCCGACGAAGTCATCGCTCATCAGCGAGTGCATCGTCGCACCGTCACCAACTTGTGCCGCGGCAACGAACCGCCGCATCGTGTCGATCATCGAGTCTGCGTCGCTCTCCACCATCGCTCCATGTTCGCCCACACGGGCGTCGAGCGCTACCGCCTGCACGCGCCGGCGGTTAGCACTCTCGGGTTCCGGTTGCTAACGGCGTGCGGTGCGCCTAACCTGGCACTCGCTTTGTGTGAGTGCTAGCTCGCGTGAAGCTGTCCCCCACACACCGCACGTGAAGAGCCAACGGAGGCCTGCACCAATGAATCTGAAGCCGCTGGATGACCGCATCGTGGTCCGGCCCAACGAAGCCGAGACGCAGACGGCGTCCGGTCTCGTGATCCCCGACACCGCCAAGGAGAAGCCCCAGCAGGGTGAAGTCCTTGCGGTCGGCCCCGGCAAGCGCGCCGAGAACTCGGGCGAGTTGATCCCGCTCGACATCAAGGTCGGCGACACCGTCCTGTACTCCAAGTACGGCGGCACCGAAGTCACCGCTGACAACGAAGACCTCCTCGTGCTCAACGGCCGCGACGTCCTCGCGATCGTCGAGAGCTGAGCCCTGTAGAGAACTCGACGAACAAGACGTAGTAGAAGGACCCCCAAACAAATGGCAAAGATTCTGAAGTTCGACGACGAGGCTCGTCGCGCCCTCGAGGCCGGCGTCAACAAGCTCGCCGACGCCGTCAAGGTCACCCTCGGCCCCAAGGGCCGCAATGTTGTGCTCGACAAGAAGTTCGGCGCGCCGACGATCACCAACGACGGTGTATCGATCGCCAAGGAAGTCGAGCTCGAGGACGAGTTCGAGAACATGGGCGCCCAGCTCGTGAAGGAAGTGGCGACCAAGACCGACGACATTGCCGGTGACGGCACCACGACCGCCACCGTGCTGGCGCAGTCGATGGTCCAGATCGGTATGAAGAACGTCGCCGCCGGCGCCAACCCGATGGCCATCAAGAAGGGCATCGAGGCTGCTGTCGCTGCGGCGGTCGAGTCGATCCACGCGCAGGCCAAGGATGTCGACGACAAGTCCGACATCGCCAGCGTCGCCACCATCTCGGCGGCCGACAGCTCGATCGGTGACGTGATCGCCGACGCCATCGACAAGGTCGGCAAGGACGGTGTGGTCACCGTCGAGGAGTCGAACACGTTCGGCACCGAGCTCGACTTCACCGAGGGCATGCAGTTCGACAAGGGCTACCTGTCGCCGTACTTCGTCACCGACGCCGACCGCCAGGAAGCCGTCCTCGACGACCCGTACATCCTGCTGCACAGCGCCAAGATCTCGACCGTGCAGGCCATGCTGCCCACGCTCGAGGCTGTGATGCAGACCGGCAAGCCGCTGGTGATCATCGCTGAGGACATCGAGGGTGAAGCCCTCGCCACCCTCGTGGTCAACAAGATCCGCGGCACGTTCAACGCTGCCGCCGTCAAGGCCCCTGGCTTCGGCGACCGGCGCAAGGCGATGCTCCAGGACATGGCCGTCCTCACCGGTGGCCAGGTCATCAGCGAAGAGGTCGGTCTCAAGCTCGAGAACGTCACCCTCGACCTGCTCGGCACCGCCAAGCGCGTCATCATCACCAAGGACGACACCACGATCGTCGACGGTGGCGGTGTCGCCGACGACGTCACCGGCCGGATCAACCAGATCAAGGCCGAGATCGACAACACCGATTCCGACTGGGACCGCGAGAAGCTCCAAGAGCGCCTCGCCAAGCTGGCCGGCGGCGTTGCGCTGATCAAGGTCGGCGCGGCCACCGAGGTGGAGCTCAAGGAGAAGAAGCACCGCATCGAAGACGCCGTGTCGTCGGTTCGTGCGGCCATCGAAGAAGGCGTCGTCGCCGGTGGCGGCACCGCCCTCATCCGTGCCCGTGACGCCGTGGCCAAGGTCGTCGAGTCGCTCGACGGTGACGAGGCCACCGGTGCACGCACCGTGTGGGAGGCGCTCACCACGCCGGGCCGCAACATCGCCACCAACGCCGGCCTCGAAGGCTCGGTCGTGGTGCGCGAGGTCGAAGAGGCCGACGGCTCGACTGGCATGAACGCCGCAACCGGCGAGATGCTCGAGGGCGGCATCGATCTCGACGCGATGCCGGCGACGGTGCGGCTGCTGGACCGCCCGGAGTTTCGGTCGGCAATCCAGGATGCGCCGGCGATGGGCGGCATCGAGCGCTGGATGCGCG
>JBCBSO010000383.1:0-4485 GCA_039819205.1 Actinomycetota bacterium | reverse complement strand
GTCGACGCCGCTGGATGGACCGAAGCGATTCCGCAGATCCGTGAGCACTACGCCCGGTTCGGCGACAAGCTGTCGACCGCCACGTTGAGCGTGGCCGGCAGCTTGTCGCCGAACCGGGCGTAGTGCTCACGGATCTGCGGAATCGCTTCGGTCCATCCAGCGGCGTCGACGCTGAGAATCGCATCGAGGTCCGCATCGTCGATGTCGAGCCCGGCGGTGTCCAGCGCCTCCTTGGTCGGCAGCTTGCCGATCGGCGTGTCGATCGCACCGGCGTCACCGTTGACCCGCTCGAAGATCCACTTCAGCACACGGCTGTTCTCACCGAACCCGGGCCACAGGAAGCGACCGTCGTCGTCGCGGCGGAACCAGTTGACGTAGAAGATCTTCGGCAGGTTGGCCGGATCGGTGTTCTTCTCCATCGACAGCCAGTGGGCGAAGTAGTCGGCGTAGTTGTAGCCGCAGAACGGCAGCATCGCCATCGGGTCGAAGCGCAGCTTGCCCACGGCGCCCATCTGTGCGGCGGTGGTCTCCGACGACATGATCGAGCCGAGAAACACGCCGTGTTCCCAGTCGTTGGCCTCGGTGACGAGCGGCACCGTGGTACGCCGCCGACCGCCGAACATGATCGCCGAGATCGGCACGCCTGCTGGGTCTTCCCACTCGGGGGCCATCGACGGGCACTGCGACGCCGGCGTGGTGAAACGCGCATTGGGGTGCGCCGCCGGCGTATCGATCTCAGGGTTCCACTGATTGCCCTTCCAATCGGTCGCCCGTGCCGGCGGGTCGTCGGTCATCTCCTCCCACCACACGTCGCCATCAGGCGTGAGAGCCGTGTTGGTAAAGATCGAGTTGCCCCACAACGTCTCCATCGCGTTGTGGTTCGTCTTCTCGCCGGTTCCGGGCGCGACGCCGAAGAACCCCGCTTCGGGGTTGATCGCGTAGAGGCGACCATCGTCGCCAAACTTCATCCAACAGATGTCGTCGCCGACCGTTTCGGCCGTCCAGCCCGGGATGGTGGGCACGAGCATCGCCAGGTTGGTCTTGCCGCACGCCGACGGGAACGCACCGGCGATGTACTTCGACTCGCCGTCGGGGTTGGTCAGCTTGAGGATCAGCATGTGCTCGGCGAGCCAGCCATCGTCGCGGGCCATCACCGAGGCGATACGCAGTGCAAAGCACTTCTTGCCGAGCAGGGCGTTGCCGCCGTAGCCCGAGCCGTACGACCAGATCTCGCGGGTGTCGGGGAAGTGCACGATGTACTTGTTCTCGGCGTCACATGGCCACGGCACGTCGGCCTGGCCGGGCTCGAGCGGAGCGCCGACCGAGTGCAGACACGGCACCCAGTCGTCGTTGCCGAGCACGTCGAGTGCGCCCTGCCCCATGCGCGTCATGATGCGCATGTTGGTGGCGACGTACGCCGAGTCGCTGAGCTGCACGCCGATGTGGGCGATCGGCGAGCCGAGCGGGCCCATCGAGAAGGGGATCACGTACATCGTGCGACCCTTCATCGCGCCGCTGTAGAGCTCGCGCATCGTGGCCCGCATCTCGGTCGGGTCGGTCCAGTTGTTGTTCGGGCCGGCCTCCTCCTGCGTCGGGGTGCAGATGAAGGTGCGGTCTTCGACGCGCGCCACGTCACCCGGGTCGGAGTGGGCCCAGTAGCTATTGGGTCGCTTGGCCTCGTCGAGTTTGGTGAAGGTGCCGGAGTCGACGAGTGCCTGGCACAGTTGGTCGTACTCTTCGGCCGAACCGTCGCACCAATAGATGTCGTCGGGCTGCATCACCTCCGCCCACTCGGCGACCCAGTCCTTCAGACGCTGGTTGCTCGTCGTTCCGCTCATGATGCTCCTCGTTGAGTCGGCGGGTGATGTGCGTTACTCGATGGTAGGACGCCGGTGAACGAAAGCGAAAACGCCAGGCACCTGCGTTCGTGAACGCGACTATCGGAAAAACAGATAGCGACCGAGGTGCTCATCGGCGCGGGCGACCGAGGACGACGGTCGGCGAGTGCGCGACGGGAGTATTCGGTGGCGCGTTACTCGCCGCCGGGAGTGCCCATGTCGACCTCGGAGCCGAGGCGCAACGTGGTCGCCCGCCCGGCGTCGTCGAGTTCAAAGACCACGCGTTGGCCTTGGCGGAGCATGCGGAAGATCGAGCCGGCCAGTGCGCCTGGGGCGAGTTCATAGTCGGCCAGATCGGTGTCGCACATCACCACACCGTGGCCGCTGACGGGGTCGTAGGCCTTGACGACGCCTTGCATGATGTGGCGGCCTCAGCCGGCCTTGACGACCTTGCCGGACTTGATGCAGCCCGTGCATGCGTTGACGCGCTTTGTGCTCGTCCCGACCTGAGCCCGAACGCGCTGAATGTTGGGGTTCCAACGACGCTTCGTGCGACGGTGCGAGTGGGACACCGACATGCCCCACGAGGGGCCCTTGCCACACACTTCACACTTCGACGACATGGTGTTCTCCGGATTCAACGAACGATGGATCGACAGCCGGGAACGCCGGCTCGATAGCAGCGACGGAAGGCTATCGCCCCCGTTGCTGTGGCCCACCAGGTTGCCCGGTGCCAATCCGTCCGGCCACCCGCCCCTACGTCGACCCGGCCACCCGCCCCTACGTCGACCCGGCCACCCGCCCCTAGGATGTTGCGCCGTGTCGACACCCGAGCGGCTGTCTGCCGCAGGGCTTCGTACCCTGCTCGGCACGTACCGCGACCTCCTCCATCAACACTCCGCCCGACTCAACCGGCTCAACGTCTACCCGGTTCCCGACGGCGATACCGGTACCAACATGTCGCGCACGCTCGATGCCGCCGTCGATGCAATCGCGGACGCGACCGATGGTGCAGCCACCGACGACATGGCTGCGGTGTGCGACGCCATCGCCCACGGCTCGTTGATGGGCGCCCGCGGCAACAGCGGCGTGATTCTCAGCCAGATTCTGCGCGGCATCGCCACCACGATGAAGGCCAACCCAGTCGGCGATGCATCGGCGTTCGCCGCCGCATTGCGTGCAGCGTCAGACGGTGCCGACCGCGCGGTGCTGAAGCCGATCGAGGGGACGATTCTGTCGGTGGCCCGCGCCGCAGCCGACGCCGCAGCGGCCGACGCCGGTTCGTCGCTCTCACAGGTGATCGACGCTGCGCACAGGGCCAGCGTCGATGCACTCGAACGCACGCCAGAGCAGCTGCCAGTACTCGCCGAGGCCGGCGTGGTCGACGCGGGCGGCGCCGGGTTCGTGTTACTCCTCGACGCCGCTCGCCACGTCGTCGATGGCGTCGAGCTGCCGGTCGCCGATCAAGTCGACGAGGCCGAGCACGCGCTCGTCGGCGAGCACTTCGATGCCGTCGCCCACCGTCATGCCGAGGGGGGTGAGCTCGATGTCAGCGAGTTCCGCTACGAGGTGATGTACCTGCTCGATCTCGCCGACGGACGCATCGACGAGTTCAAATCCGTATGGGGGGCAATCGGCGACTCCATCGTCGTCGTCGGTGGCGACGGCTTGTGGAACTGCCACATTCACACCAACGAGATCGGGGCATCGATCGAAGCGGTGCTCGATCTCGGTGGGCGGCCTCGACAGATCCGCGTGACGGACCTATTCGAGGAGGTCGACGAAGAACACGCCAAGCGCGAGGCGGCGCTGCTCGACGCCAGCCCGACCCACACCAGCGCCGACTGGGGACAGGCCGGGGCCGGCCTTCCTCCGGTGACCACGGCGGTCGTTGCCGTGTGCGTTGGTGACGGCCTCGTCGAGCTGTTCGGCCAACTCGGTGTTCAGGGCGTCGTAACGGGTGGCCAGACGATGAACCCATCGACGCAAGAACTGCTCGACACCGTCGAGCACGTCAACGCCGATCAGGTCGTGATCCTTCCGAACAACAGCAACATCATCCCGGTCGCGGAGCAGGTCGATGCGCTCACGAACAAGCGTGTCGCCGTGGTCCCCACTCGCACGATGCCCCAGGCGCTCGCCGCGCTCGTGGTGTACGACCCCGAGGCGACGATCGATGCGGTCGAGTCCGGCATGGTCGAGGCGATCGCCGGTGTACGCAGCGGGGAGATCACCCAGGCGGTGCGCGACACGACGACGCCGGTCGGCGACATCACCACTGGTGACTGGATTGGCTTGATCGATCGCGAAGGGGTCGTTGCGGCGTCAGCTGAGTTGTCGTCCGCGGTGGTCGGTCTGCTCGAGCAGGTGGTCCACGATGAGGTCGAGTTGGTCACGGTGATCACGGGGTCCGCAGCCGACACCGCCACGACCGAGCTGATCACGAGCTGGCTCGACGACCGTCGCGCCGACGTGGCCGTCGAGGTCCAACATGGCGGGCAACCGCTCTACCCGTACCTCGTCGGCGCCGAGTAGGTTCGCATGAGCGCGCCGATCACGCTCCGTGAGCTGGCGTCGATCGATGTCGGCCGACTGAACGGCGTTGGCGAGAAGCGGCGGCAGTCGCTGGCCGAGGTCGGCGTCGACT
>JBCBSO010000382.1:0-4503 GCA_039819205.1 Actinomycetota bacterium | reverse complement strand
TGGAAGACCGCCCTGCTCATGCCGACGCGCGCAGCCATGTCGTCGATCGTGATCGGTTCGTCGAGGTGAGACGACACGTGCTCGATCACACGGGCGATCTCGTTGCCCACCCCGAACGAGCGCCTGGCGGCGGCGCCTGCGTCACCCTGCAACAGCGCGTAGTACACCTCGCGCAGTCGACCGTCGCCGAGCAGTGCCGCATCCATCGGGTGGCCGCTCAGCCGTACGAGTCTGAGCAGTGCGTCGGTGAACGCGTCGTCCCAGCGCGCAAGAGCGAACCCCTGCGGAATCGGGCCACCGGAGGGTTCTCGAATCGCACCGGTGGCGCGTTCCATTTCGATCGCCAGCTCGGTCATCACTCGTGAGTCCAGTGCGATCTGCACGCCGAGGAGCGGGTCGGTGGGCGACGCCGTCGGCGTGCCGGCTTCCACGGGCATCGAGATCGCGCAGCACATGTACCGGCTGCTGTCGTACACGTGGGACGTACCGTCGAAGATCGCCTCCTTGGTCCCACTCACGATCGCCACGAGGGTGGGTTCGTACACCGCGGGAGCACAACGAACCGGCTCGGTCACGCGGAACAACTGCACCCCCGGCACGCCGGTGTCGACGAGGCCGTCGTCGCTGACCTGGTCCTCGATCAAGCGGCGAATCGCGCGCTGGCTCACGACATCAACGTAGTCATGTCAGAACACAAGTGGGCGACGTGCGAGACGAATAGGCAGGTATTGAGGATCTTTCGGTCTTCCCATTGTGCTCGAAGCGACATACGGTCAAATCCGGACCAGAACAATGCAAAGGACGAGCCACCACCGATGGCAGACACGACATTCGGACCACGAGGTTGGACGCCGGAGCGGCTCGAGCGTCAGGACGGCAAGACGTTCCTGATCACGGGTGGCAATGCCGGCGCAGGGTTCGAGGCGACGCGGATTCTCCTGGCCAAGGGCGCCACGGTGGTGATGCTCAACCGCAGCGTCGAGCGATCGGAAGCCGCGGTCGCCAAGCTGCAAGCGGAGTTCGGGCCTGGCGCCGATGTGTCTTTCGTGCGGGTGGATCTCTCTGAACTGGCGAGCGTGCGTGCGGCGGCCGCAGAAGTCTTGGACACGGTTCCGCGTATCGATGCGCTGATCTGTAACGCCGCGATCGCGCAGGTTCCCACCCAGCAGCTCACCGTGGATGGCTTCGAGAGCATGCTCGGCACGAACCACTACGGTCACTTCCTCCTGAGCGGTCTGTTGTTCGAGCGGATCCAGGCGTCGGGCGGACGAATCGTTGTCGTCGCCAGCCTCGGCTACAAGATGGGAATCAAGACGATCCAGTTCGACGACATGAACTGGGACGCGAACTACCACCAGAACAAGACCTACTCGCAGAGCAAGCTGGCCCAGATGATGTTCGCCTACGAGCTGCAGGATCGGCTCGCAGCGGCCGAAACGGGCGTCAGCGTGTACGTCTGCCACCCCGGCTCGTCGCGCACGTCGCTGATCACCACCAGCGGCGACCTGATGACGCGCATCATGTTCCGGCTGATGTCGATGTCGCCGATGGTCCAGTCAGCCGAGAAAGGCGCCTACCCCGAGGTGATGTGCGCCACCGAAGCCGGCCTCGAAGCGCGGGCGCTCTACGGCCCCACGGGCAGAAACGAGTGGGTCGGCCCAGTCGGGAAGGGAACGCTTGAGCCGTTCGCCTACGACAAGCCGGTCATGGAGTGTTTGTGGCAGCTCTCAGAGCAGGAGACCGACTTCGTCTGGAAGCGGTGACCGATCAGCGCAGCGCGGGCAACGGTCACGCGCTGACCGGCGACGCGAGGGGGTCAGGCCGATGCCGACGGGATCCAGTCGCCGTGGAATCCGTCGGGAATCCGCTGGGGGAGCCGCACCCGGCCGACCGGGCCAGCAGCGACGGCGGTGGCGTCGAGCACGATGAGGTCGCTGTGTTCGGTGTCGGAGTCGATCGACAGCAACCACCCTTCGTTCTCGGCGGCGGTCGCTGAATCGGGCACGAAGATCGCCTCCGACAGCGACCGTCCCGGCGCGGTCGACCACGACTGCGTCTCGCCGCCGCATGTGTCGTGGGCCACGATCGACGGTGCGCCGCTCGCCGACATCAGCTCGACCGTGTAGCCGTACCGGTACGGTCGACTCCACCGGCGACCATCGACCCGCGGGAACTCCTGAATCCGCCCGTCGATGAGGGTCTGGCTGGCCTTGGAACTCGACTCGTCGATTTCCCACCGCCACAGTTGTGGTGGGTACGGGTCGCCGGGTCCGGTACGAACGACATCGAAGATGCGCTCGAACTGGACCACGTCGAGGACGACGCCACGATCGGTGTCGTATGCGTTGAGCGGGTGGAAGACCCAGCACGGATCGACGTCGAACCAGCGCACCGGGGCGCTCAG
Source organism: Actinomycetota bacterium (assembly GCA_039819205.1). Lineage (GTDB taxonomy): Bacteria > Actinomycetota > Acidimicrobiia > Acidimicrobiales > Ilumatobacteraceae > JABSQH01. The sequence goes on along the minus strand of JBCBSO010000382.1, from coordinate 2,099 downwards.
ATCGGAACGGTCGAGCAGTCCCACGCGGGCGGCGCCGTCGCGGTTCCAGGCGTACGGAAACAGTGCCGGATCGTCGTCCGCGTACTCGAGCGGGAGATCCCACACGACCACGTGGCGCTCGGTCACCGCGACGTCGTGGATCGACCGCGGTCCGAGCAGGTCGACGCGTCGCTGACCGAGGAGCACGCCGTCGCTGCCGATTCGGTACACCGTGCAGGCGGGGTCGTCGTTTCCGGCGTAGCCGATGGCGAAAACCTCGCCGGTGTCTGGATCGGTGTGCGGGTGGGCGGTGAACTCGGTGACGTCTGCGCCGAAGTCCGCCCGCCGAACGGTGGCGAGGTCGTCGTCGAGCACGAATGGCTGACAGGTTTCGGTCATCGCCAGCAGTTCGCCCGCGACCATCATCGCGCTCGTGTTCGCCAAGTCGATCTGGTCGGCAGGCGGGACCGATGGTGCCTCGCCGAGCGCGCGGCTCACTTCGGGGGTGCGTACCCAGCGGTTGACGAAACGGGTGGGGCGTCCTGCGTCGAGGTCGACCGCGTGGGCCATTCCCGTGCCGCTGAACCAGTGATGGTTCTCGTCGACCGGACCGATCGGGTTGGGGCCCAGCCGAACGAGTCGGCCCGAGAGCGGCGGCAGCACCCCCTCGGTCACGACGAGATCGCTGACGTCGAGTTCGTCGGCGACGGGGGCTTTGGTACCGCGGGTCCATGCGCTCATGGCCGCGACCATAACGGCGTTATGGATGGGGTGCAACACTGTTATGGCGTTGTTGTGCCTATCATCTCCTGATGAGCGACGCGACGCCTGACGAGACGATGCGCGCCCGCGTGTTGCGCGTCGCCGACTCGTTGCTCGACGAGGCGGGCCCCGACCAGCTCTCGCTACGCAAGATCGCCGAACTCGCCGATACCTCCACGCAAGCGGTGTACACCCAGTTCGGTGGCAAGCCGGGCCTCGTCGACGCAATGTACCGGTCCGGATATCAGCGACTCGCCGACGAACTCGATGGAGTGCCCGACTTCGCCGATCCGATCGAGCGCATACGGGCCCTCGGCTTGGCATACCGGCGGGTCGCGCTCGCCAATCCCGAGCACTACAAGTTGATGACGGGCCGTCCCATCGCGGACTTCGATGCGCCCCGCGACAGCCTCCGGTTTGCTGCATCGACGATGCAACCACTCGTCGACGCTGTACGCGAGGCGTGTGACGTGGGTGCGCTCGATGGCGACCCACGCACCATCGCGATGCGCTTCTGGGCCGCCGGTCATGGACGGGTCAGCCTCGAACTCCAGGGGCTCGTCGAGGTCGATGATGACGAGGCCAGCGAATACATCGATCGCCTCATCAACGCGCACCGGCCGCGTCGCACCGGCGACGAGCACACGGCCGCTGATGGCTGAGCAACGCGAGCGGCCGACCTCACTACCGCGACTTGAGCTCGGCCGGACGTCGCGCAGCGGCCGCCTACTGCGTTGTGTCTTGAGTGTCCCTGCTTACGTCGCAGCTCGACCGAGTTTCCAGTAGCCGCGTGCTGTCACAGTGTTGCGCGACCGCCCGCGCTCGTCGAAGAGGTGCTTGCGGATCCGTTGGACCGCGGCGGCCTCGCCGGCAACCCAGACAGCGTCCGGCAGCTCGCCTATGGCGGTGACGACCGCGACCATCGAGCCGCCTGGGGCGCTATCGACGACGGCGTAGTGCCAGGTCACCGACGCGTTGGGGTGCGGGGGGAGGTCAATCCGGGCGTCGGCGCCGCGCACCTCGACGTGGACGTCGACGACCTGGTCGGCAGGGAGCGCCTCGAGCAGCTGGCCGATCGCTGGCAACGCCGACTCGTCGCCAACGAGGAGATACGACCGGACGTCCGCCGCGAGCTGCTCGCTCCGACCGGGACCCGAGATCGCCACCTCGTCGCCGACAACAGCACGACGAGCCCACCCGGTGGCTGCACCATGATCGTGGAGTACCACGTCGAGCGTCAGCGCCGACCGATCGGGATCGAAGTAACGCGGCGTGAACGTGCGGATCGGGGCGCGCCGGCCGTCTGGCAGCTCGAACTGATTGCCCGTCCACGTCGGCATCACGAGCTCGTCACCATC
>JBCBSO010000381.1:0-4514 GCA_039819205.1 Actinomycetota bacterium | reverse complement strand
AGATCGAAGCTCTGCGGGTAATGCCCCACCGTGAGCCCGTGTTCGTCGCGAAGCTCTTGCTCGAGGTCCGGACCGAAGGTGCCTGAATGCACCACCACCAGGCCCGATTCGGCGTCGACCGACTCGATCCCGGCAAGCCCGGTCAGGTCGAGGATCAACCCGCCAGCCAGCGGCACCGTGCCGCCGACGACCCCCGAGCGGCCCCCGGCGGCGGTCACGGCCACACCCTCGGCCGCACAGGCCTGGAGCACGTGGGCGACACCCTCGGCCGATGTCGGACAAACGACCGCGGCCGCCCGGCGCGGGACCGCTCCCTGCAGCGCCCAGTGCAACGCGAGCGGCCACCAGTCGCGGCTGGCGTTCGCCGTGTCCTGCTCGTCGGTGATCACCTCGCCGGCGGTGCGCAGTGACTCGATCAATCCGTCGCTGAGCGGGCGCGGGTCGTCGGCGAGGCGTGACGCCGATCCGGTGAGCTCAATCGGCGACTGTGGCGGCATTGTGCGGCTCCGATGTGAATCGGTCGGCTGTATGGACGGTGCGCCACTCGTGCTCGCTCCAGGCGCGGAACGCCGCGAGCTCGGCATCGCGCCTGGTTGGCTCCCAGCCGAGCTCGTCGGCCATGAGGTCGGCGGCGAGCGGGGCGGCATCGAGTGCCGCCTGGCGGTCGAAGAGCTGCAGACGCGTGCGGCGCACCAGCACGTCGCGGAGCGTTACCGCCATCTCGGCGCGCGCCGCGTACACAACTTCGGCCCGCACGTAGGGGTAGCCGGCAGCCAGTGGCCGCGCCAGCGCGGGGTCACCGGCGATCAGTTCGTGCACCTCTGTGGCGAGGGTGCCGTAACGCGTCCACAGGTGATGGTCGAGCGTTCCAATTGGCCCTCGACGGGCGGCGGCTCGCGCGGGTTCGGCGCCGAGTAGGCGACGACGAACGGTGCGTCGACGGGGGTCGAGGCGCTCCCACCATCCCAGCCGCTCACCAAGGTGGCCTTGCACGGCGTCGACCGTGTCCTCGGCCATCTCCCGGTAGGTGGTGAGCTTTCCCCCGAGGATGCTGATCACTCCGTCGTCGCCGACGTCGACCCGGTGACGCCGGGACAGATCGGCGGTCTTCGACGAACCGTCGCCGCCGCTGTCGACCAGCGGCCGCAGTCCCGACCACACCGCACTGACATCGTCGACGGTGATCCGCCGCACGCGTTCCGGGTCGAGTGCCTCGTTGAGTGCCGTGAGCACGTAGTCGACGTCTTCGTCGGTCACCGGCGGGTCGTCGAGCGGCCCGCCGTAGTCGGTGTCGGTGGTCCCGATGTACACGTGGCTGAACGTGCCGTCGGAGTAACGACCCCACGGCACCAGGAACAGGCTGCGTTTGTCGCGGCGCGCCGGGATGATCACTGCGACATCGACCTGTACGAGCTCCCACGGCACGGTGAGATGGACGCCCTTCGCCGGCCGGATGGACACACTCGACGAACCGATGCGATCGGCCCACACGCCGCCGGCGTTGACCACTGCCCGGGTCGGGACGGTGAGTGCTTCGCCATCGACGTCGACCGTCACCGCATATCCACTCGGGCGACCATCTGCACTACCGGGTGTACGACGGACCGACTGCACAGTGGAGCGGTTGAGCACCGTGGCGCCGAGGGCGGCTGCGGTGCGGGCGATCGTCAAGGTGAGCCGGGCGTCGTCGGCGCTGGCGTCGTAGTACACGAACCCACCCGAAAGGCGGTCGAGACGGGTCGTCGGAAAGTGTGCCGCAGCCGCGTCCGCATCGAGTCGGCGGTGCAGCTTGCCGATCCGCCAGCCGCCCGTGAGGTCGTACATCCACAGCGCCGAGTTGAGCGCCTTGGCCAGCTTCTTCGAGACGACGCCATCGCGGGTCATGATCGGGATGAGGAACGGCAACGTTTTCACGAGATGTGGTGCGTTCCGACGGAGTCGTTGGCGTTCGCGCAGGGCCTGGTACACGAGACGCACGTCGCCAGCCTGGAGGTAGCGCAGGCCGCCGTGCACCAGCTTCGAACTCTTCGACGAGGTGCCGGAGGCGAAGTCGTCGCGCTCGACCAGCGCTGTTCGCAATCCACGATGGGCGGCGTCGAGGGCGACGCCCGTGCCGGTGATGCCGCCGCCGATCACGAGCACATCGAACGGCTCCTCCTGGCCGGCGGCCACGGCGCGTAGCGACGCCGACATCTCCGACCGGTCGAAACGCAGCGCAGCGGGGCGACGTGTCGGCATCGAGGCGGATGTTAGGCCCCGGTCCAGCGGTACGTCCCCTCGCAAACGGTACTGTGCGAACGCGATCTACGACCCGCACGATCCAGCCTTCACCGACGAGGCCGCCACGAGGCGCGACCTGGCCGCGGTGTTCGGGCGGTGCGACGGATGCCGGGCGTGCATCGAGTACTGCGCGGTATTCCCCGACCTATTCGACCTGCTCGACCGCCATGCCGACCGCGATCCCGAGCGGATGACACCTGCGCAGCAGGACCAACTCGTTGACGCGTGCCACCAATGCCGACGATGCGTCGACGCGTGCGATGCGCGCGCCGCCGACGAACCAGCCGTCGATGTCCCGCGGGCGATGGTGCGGGCCAATGCCATGCGCGTGGCCCGCGGCCACGCCGCTGGCTCCTACCGGCGGGCGACGCGCACACTCAGTCGCCCTCGAGCCGTGACCCGTCTGCCGCGAGGGGCGCCGCACTCATTGCGCCGCCGGCTCGGCACGTTCGCTACCGGGATCTCTGCGCGCCGGGTGCTGCGTGTGTCCCACCTGCGTGACGGGTCGGTGACTCGTTCGGTGCCGCCGGCAGACGAGCCGCAGTCCGAGTCTGCGGCCGCACCGGTTGCCGTCGTTCCGACCTGTGGCGTCGACGCTGCGGCGCCGCACATCGGCACGCAGCTCGTGGCCGCGATCGCCAGCCTCGGCACGTCGTGTGCGGTGACTGGTGTCGACTGCTGCGGCGCTGCAGCGCTGTACGGCGGTGACCTCGAACGCTTCGCAGGCATCTGCGCGGGCAATGTCGAGGCGCTCATCGGACATGCCCGCCGCGGCGGCCATGTCGTGGTCGCCGAACGATCGTGCGCCGAGGTGCTGCGGACGTACCTCCCCGATCACGTGAGACCCGAACTGCGCGCCGCAGCAGAGACCGTCGCCGCCGCAGTACGCGATGCCGTTGCCTACCTCGACGCGGCAGGTTGGAAAATCTCGCCCGGCGCAGCACCGGTGATCGTCCAGCGGTCAGATGCTCCGGGAACCGCTGACGATCCGCTCAGCGCGGTGCTCGGAGGTCTCGGTGGTCATGTTGCCGTCGTCGACCACGCCGTCGGGGATGCGGGCGGGTGGCGGCTGCGCGCCACGAACGACGATCGTGTCGACGATCTCGACGACGCACTCCACGACGCGCTCGCCGCGACGCCCACCGCAGAGGTTGTCGTCGAGAGCGTGTTGGCAGCAGCTGCGGTTGCCGAACGCGCCGACCGGCCAGTTCGCCACGTTGTGGAGTGGCTCACTGCGTCGCAGGTGCCCCCTCGATCGCCGTGAAATTTGCTCTGGCGTTCGCTGACCAGGGGAATTACAGTCGGTTGTTCAGGAATTTGGGGGTCGATCGGGTGTCGATACAGGAGATGAAGTGGTGGGACCTCGGGGCATGCCGTGGGCTGGAAGCCTCGATCTTCTATCCAGAAGATGACGACGACGCGCAGATCGCCAAGTCGGTGTGCGAGGGCTGTTCGGTACAGAGCGCGTGTCTCGAGCACGCATTGGCGCGACGCGAAAAAGCCGGTGTGTGGGGCGGCGCCACCGAACGCGATCGCCGTCGCATCATCCGCCGACGGCGTCGGATTGCGTCCGCCTGATTGCGATCAGCGCAGCGGCGTCGCCAAGGGGACAACAGAGTTGATCGCGTGATGGAGGCCTCGTTTCGCGGCTGGCCCGCGGTGATCGCCGGTCTGCTCGCTCGCCGCGATCTCGACGAGTCCGAGGCGGCGGTCACCATGGCCACGATCCTCGAGGGCGACGCAACGCCCGCCCAAATTGCCGGGTTCCTGGTGGCGCTGCGCAGCAAGGGCGTGGTTGCGGGCGAGCTCGTCGGCATGCTCGACGCGGCCCTTGCGGCGTCGCCCGTGGTGCCGCTGACCGACGACGAGCGCAGCCGGGCGGTCGACGTGGTCGGCACGGGCGGCGATGGGTCCCACTCGATCAATGTGTCGACCATGGCGGCGCTGGTCGTTGCCGGAGCGGGCGTGCCGGTGTGCAAACACGGGAATCGTTCGGCGTCGTCGAAGTGTGGCACCGCCGATGTCCTCGAGGCGCTCGGCCTGACGATCGAGTTGCGGCCCGAACAAGTCGCGGCGTGCGTGCGCGAGGCCGGCTTCGGTTTCTGCTTTGCGCCGGCGTTCCATCCGGCGTTCCGCCATGCGGGACCACCACGCCGTGAGTTGGGCATCCCCACCGCGTTCAACCTGCTCGGCCCGATGGCCAATCCGGGTCGCGTGCATCGGCAGCTGATCGG
>JBCBSO010000380.1:0-4526 GCA_039819205.1 Actinomycetota bacterium | reverse complement strand
CTGTGCCATCCGGCGGCCGAAGTTCCACGTCGAGGGCACGGCCGGAACCATCGAGGGCCACTACCGCCCGTTGCGTCACGACACCGTCGAGCCCGGCCGCGGCCACCTCGAACACGTATCGCACCACGCCGAAGCACCGGTCGATCTCACGATGGCTCGCTACACCGGCGCCAATCAGGTCGTCGAGAGCCAGCACGCACCGGCGGCACATCCCGGCTGGGGGTTCCACCACAACCTCGCCGACCACCTGCAATTCGACGAGCCGCTCGCCGTGCCGCCGGAGCAGTCGCGCGACGTCGTGCGCGTGCTGGAAGCCGGGCATCGTTCGGGTGCCGCGGGCGGCGCCGTCATCGAACTCGACTAGTCCGTGGACCGACCGCCCGTCGGACTCGGCGTGATCGGCGCACGGTCGTTCGTCGCGACACGCGCCGTGCTCCCCGCCGTGGACGACACCGACGGCATCGAGCTGGTCGCGGCAGCAAGCAACAGCGGGTCGGTTCCCGACCCGTGGGGCGGTGTCGCCGTCGACACCTATTCCGAGGTGATCGCACACCCGGGGGTCGACGCGGTCTACATCCCGCTGCCGAACGGGCTGCACGAGGAGTGGACGGCACGGGCCGCAGCGGCGGGCAAGCACGTGCTGTGCGAAAAGCCACTCGCCACCAACCCGGCGACAGCCGAGCGGATGTTCACAACGTGCCGCGAGGCCGGCGTGATCCTTGCCGAGGCGTGGATGACGCCGTTCGGCGACCGGTGGGCGGCGGGCGTCGAGTGTGCCGCGCGCGGCGACATCGGCACGATCGAACGGGTCGACGCAGCATTCACCTTCACCATCGGACCCGAGGCGGCGACGAACTATCGATGGGATCCCGCGCAGGGCGGCGGCGCACTCGCCGACGTGGGGATCTATTGCCTGGGGCCGGCAGTGGCGCTGTTCGGGAGTACTCCCGACGCGATCAACGCCCACGCCGCATGGACTCCACGGGGCGTCGACGCGTCGATAGACGTGACGCTGACATGGGCGAACGGGCACATTGCAACGGCGCGGTGCTCATTCGTCGACGAGGAGTCGCAACTGCTGACGATCGTCGGCTCCGATGGGACGATCACCCTCGACGACGAGCCGCACACCGGTGGCGATCCGTATCGCCCGATGATCGCGGCGTTTGCTGCGGCGGCGCGCGGCGATCAGCCGTGGCCTCGCTCGCCGACCGACACGCTCGCGTTGACCACATTGATCGACCGCATCGCGAGGAGCGCCCGCGCCACGGACGATGACGAGCGCCGGTGAACACGCACGCGATCGAGCTGGACATGGGCACACTGGCACCGTGAGCGGCTCGCCCCCACCCGACGCGGTCCACGAGATGATCGCCCTGCCCTCCGGTGTCGAGCTGCATGTGGTGCGGCGCACTCCCGATCGGATCGCCCACCCACCGTGGCTCCTCGTGCACGGCTTGGCGTCGAACGCACGGTTGTGGGACGGGGTGGCGATCGAGCTCGCTCGACTCGGCCACCCCGTGGCGGCCGTCGACCAACGCGGCCACGGCCAGTCGTCGAAGCCGGACCACGCATACGACATGGCCACGGTCGCCAACGACCTCAACGAGCTGATCGGGGCGCTCGGGTGGGAGCGGCCCGGGGTCGCCGGACAGTCATGGGGCGGCAACGTGGTGCTGGAGATGGCGTATCGCCACCCCGAACGCGCGAGCGTCGTCGCCGCAGTCGACGGCGGGTTCATCGACCTTCGGGGCCGATTCCCCGACTGGGACGACGCCGCCAGCGCGCTCGCGCCACCGCCCCTCGTCGGCACGCCCGTCGAGCGCATCGAGACATGGTTGGCCAACTCGATGGGCGATTGGCCCGACACCGGCCGCGCCGGCACCATGGCGAACTTCGAGATTCGCGACGACGGCACCATCGCGCCGTGGCTCACGGCCGAGCGGCACCTCCAGGTGCTGCGCGGCCTATGGGAGCACTCCCCCGCCACGATCTTCGCCGACATCCACGTCCCGGTGCTGCTGATCGGTGCAGACACCGGCGACGTCGCCTGGAGTGACTCCAAACACGAGGCCGTCGAGGCGGCGGTCGAGCGACTGCCGACGGGGCGGGCCGAGTGGTTCGATGCCCATCACGACGTTCACGCACAGCACCCCGAGCCGGTTGCCCACCTGCTGCACGGCGCCATGACCGACACGCAGTTCTTTGCCGACGGCGGTCCGACGGTCGATTCCCCCACGGAGGCCACACGATGACAACACCCCGAATCCTGGCGATCATGGGCTCGGGTGAAACCGCGCCGACGATGAAGGCCCCGCATCGGGCGATCTTCGAGCGTCTTGAAGCGGCCAAGGGCGGGCCGGTGTCGGCCGTACTGCTCGACACGCCATTCGGTTTCCAGGAGAACGCGCCAATTCTCGCAGCCAAGGCGGTCGAGTACTTCCGCGAGTCCGTGGGACGCGACGTCGAGGTCGCCGGGCTGACCTCCACCACCGATGCCGACGTCGTGGCAGTCGAGCGGGCGATCGCCGCGATCCGCGATGCCGACTGGCTGTTCGACGGTCCCGGCAGCCCGACGTACACGCTCAACCAATGGCGCAATACGGCCGTGCCGGATGCGCTCGCCGAGCGGCTCGCCGAGGGCGGCGCCGTCGTGTTTGCTTCGGCGGCCGCGCTCACACTCGGCGTTGCGACGGTTCCGGTGTACGAGATCTACAAGGTGGGCGAGCCGCCACGCTGGGAACCGGGACTCGACCTGTTGTCGGATTTCGGCCTCCCCGTTGCCGTGATACCGCACTACGACAACGCCGAAGGCGGCAACCACGACACCCGCTTCTGCTATCTCGGCGAGCGGCGACTGGCGATGCTCGAGCCGGAGCTGCCCGACGGAGCGTTCGTCCTCGGCGTCGACGAGCACACCGGCGTGGTCATCGATCTCGACGCCGACACCGCCGACGTCATCGGCAAAGGCGCGGTCACGCTGCGTCGCAACGGCGAGTCGACGCGCATCGAGTCGGGGACCACCGTGCCCGTCGACGTGTTGCGTGGTGTCACCACAACAACCGGAAGCAGCGCCGCGCCCGATACCCCGGCAACAGCCGCGCACGCCAGGTCAGACGGCGCCGCGCCCGCGTCCGGACCGGCACCAGGCACAACCGGCGACACATCGCTGGCCGTACGCGCGACAGAACTCGAAGCGCAGTTCGCCGCAGCGCTCGGTCGGCGCGATGCCGACGGTGCGGTGGAAGCCATCCTGTTGCTCGAAGCGACGATCGTCGAGTGGTCGCGCGACACCTTCCAGTCCGATGAGATTGACCGAGCTCGCCAAGCGCTGCGATCGATGATCGTCCGGCTCGGCGGCGCGGCGACAGAGGGTGTGCGCGACGTGCGCGACGTGCTCGGCCCGGTGGTCGAAGCTGCCCTGGCGGCTCGTGCCGTCGCGCGGGAGGAACGTGCCTTCGCCGTGTCCGACGCACTGCGCGACGGGCTGGTCGATGCTGGGATCGAGGTGCGCGACACCGCCGACGGTGTCGAGTGGCAGCCGGTCGACTCGTGAGAGGCCAACGGTCGACAGCGCTCGCTCGCTAAGGTGTATCTGCATCACTTCGACCACCACTGAGTCGACACGCGCGCCCATCGCCATTCGGTTGCGCAATGTTGGCAAGACGTTTCCCGGATCGAGCACCCCAGCGGTCGGCGATCTTTCCCTCGATATCGAGCAAGGCTCGATCGTCGCGCTCCTCGGACCATCCGGATGCGGCAAGACCACCACGCTGCGGATGATCAACCGTCTGATCGAGCCCACGGCGGGAACGATCGAGATCGACGGCGTCGACGTCACCACGTTGCCCGCCCAGGAACTCCGCCGCGGGATCGGCTACGTGATCCAACAGGTGGGACTGTTTCCACACCGCTCGATCGCCACCAACATCGCCACGGTCCCGAAGATGCTCAAGTGGGACAAGAAGCGCACGGCCGAGCGGGTCGAGGAGATGGCCGCCCTGGTTGGTCTCGACCCCGAGATGCTCGACCGTTACCCCGATGAGCTCTCAGGTGGTCAGCAGCAACGCGTCGGCGTGGCGCGCGCCCTCGCTGCGGACCCGCCGGTGTTGTTGATGGATGAACCGTTCGGTGCCGTCGACCCGATCGTGCGCGGACGCTTGCAAGACGAGCTCCTCGACCTGCAGACGAAGGTGCGCAAGACGATCGTGCTCGTGACACACGACGTCGACGAGGCGCTGCGAGTGGCCGATCGGATCGCGCTCCTCAACGTTGTCGGGGTGTTGGAGCAGTACGCCGCCCCCGACGACATCATGCGAGCGCCGGCGAACGAGTTCGTCGAACAGTTCGTCGGTGAAGATCGAGGGCTTCGCCGGCTCGGTCTCAACCTCGTGTCGTCACTGCCCTACCACCGCGGCCCGGTCGTGCCGTTCGGCACGCCACCCGAGGAAGCGCTGAAGGCCGCCGAGCAGGAAGGCGTGGCGTGGGTGGGTGTACTTGACGACGACACCTTCGCCGGATGGGTG
>JBCBSO010000379.1:0-4533 GCA_039819205.1 Actinomycetota bacterium | reverse complement strand
CCGGCTCGTACGAGTCGACGAGCGCGAAGTTGCCGTTGGTCACCTCGTACGATCCGGGATCGGTGGCCAAGGTGATCACCATCGCCAGCGCGCTCAGTGAGGGCACCGTCACGCCGGAGAATGGCTTCGAAGTGCCCTGGCGCAAGAAGTACTACGACGACATGTTGCACAACTCGTTCCAACATCCGACCCAGTGGATGAATATCGAGCAGATTCTCGTGTCGTCGCACAACATCGGCACGATCTTCGTGCAGGAAACCCTCGGGCGCTGGGTGCATCGCGACTACATGGCCGCGTTCGGCCTCGGCGAACGTACGGCGCTTGACTTCCCCGGTGAGTCACCCGGCATCTTGAAAGAGGCCGACGACCTGTGGGGGAGCGAGCGCGTCACTGTCGCCTACGGTCAGGGCGTGGCCAGCACCTCCCTGCAGCTGGTGGCGGCGGTCAACACCATCGCCAACGACGGCGTGTACGTCGAGCCGCGACTGGTGCGTTCGACCGTCGAACCCGACGGCACGATGACCGACCAGCCCGCCAGCGAGTCGCGACGCGCCGTGTCGGCCGACGCTGCCAACCAGACCACTGCGATGATGCAGGAGGTCGTGTGTCGGGGTACCGCCAAGCGGGCCCAGGTGGAGGGTGTGCCGATCGCCGGAAAGACCGGTACGGCCTTCAAGGCGGCCGATAACGGGACGTACTTCGACGACGACGGCAACCGCATCTACTACGCCAGCTTCGTCGGGTTCTTCCCCGCCGACGATCCGCAGGTGACCGTGCTGGTCTCGGTCGACGAGCCGCCAGCCGGTACCCAGGACCGATTCGGTGGCACCGCGGCGGCACCGGTGTTTGCGGAACTGGCGCCCACGCTGATCAACGAACTCGGCATCCAACCGCCACCTGGCGGCGATGGATGTGCGCCAGGCGCGTGACCATGACCACCGTGGCGCCAGCGCACCCGACACTCGCCTCGCTCGGCGCCGATACACCAGGCCAGATCCTCGGCCGCAACGACGTCCCCATCCGGTCGGTCAGCCACGACTCGCGAGCTATCGAGCCCGGTGCGCTGTACGCCTGCCTGCGCGGGAGCGACTTCGACGGCCACGACTTCGCGGGCGCAGCGGTCGCGGCGGGGGCGATTGCCCTATTGACCGAGCGCCCGCTCGGCGCCACAGAACTCGGCAGCGACATCGAACCGGCCGCAATCGGGCAACTCGTGGTCGACGACACGCGTCGTCGACTCGGGCCGCTGGCCGCCGCGGTGTACGGCCACCCCAGCCGTGCCCTCCGCTCGATCGGCGTGACCGGAACGAACGGCAAGACCACGACGACCCAGCTGCTCGCTGCGGTACTGCGCTCCGCTGGATTTGACCCCGGATTGATCGGCACGCTGCACGGCACGCGCACGACGCCGGAGGCGCCCGAACTGCAACAGGCTCTCGCCGGGTTCGTCGAGCGCGGAAATGATGCCGCAGTGCTCGAGGTGTCATCGCACGCCCTCGCCTTGTATCGCGCCGATGGCACGAGCTTCGATGCAGTGGTGTTCACCAACCTCGGCCGTGACCACCTCGATCTCCATGGCACCCAGGAGGAGTACATGCGGGCAAAGGCCCGCCTGTTCGATGCGTCCTTCTCGCCGCTCGCGGTGATCAACGTGGATGATCCAGCGGGCCAACTGATCGCGGACACGTCCAGCTGCCAGCGCGTCGTGACCTATTCGCCCTCGGGGCTCGACGACGTGCAGGTGGGGATCGATTACCACCGGTATCGGTGGCGGGGCCGGCTCGTCGAGGTGCCACTCGGTGGCCGATTCAACGTGGCCAACAGCCTTGCCGCGCTGGTGACGGCCACCGAGATGGGCATCGACCCCGATATCGCCATCGCCGGCCTGGCCTCGGCGCCGCCAGTGCCCGGTCGCTTCGATGTGGTCGCTCGAGCCGACGACAACGGTCGTGGCGTCACGGTGGTGGTCGACTACGCACATACGCCCGATGGCCTTGCCGAGTTGCTCGCCGCGGCGCGTCATGCAGCCGCTGACGGGAGCGCCGTCATCTCGGTGATCGGCGCCGGGGGAGAACGGGACCACGACAAGCGTCCCGAGATGGGTGAGATTGTGGCAGCGCTGGCAGACCGCGTCGTGGTCACCTCCGACAACCCGCGCCGCGAAGATCCCGTGGCGATCATCGACGCAATCGTGGCCGGAGCCGCCGACGCCCGCGGCCCGGTCGACACGTTCGTCGACCGGCAAGCGGCGATCGAGCACGCGATTGCGGTGGCCGCTCGCGGCGACGTCGTCGTGATCGCCGGGAAAGGCCACGAGACGACGCAAGATCTCGGCGATCGGCGCATCGCCTTCGACGATCGCGCGGTGGCTCGCGCCGCCGTCGACGCCGGAGTGGAGCCGACGTGATCGCGATCATGCTCGCCGGCGGCACCGCCGCGCTCGTCGCGTTGTTTGGCACGCGCTGGCTGATCGTGTTCTTCAGCACCCGCGGGCAGGGACAGCCGATCCTCGGCAAAGAGGATCACGGCCCCGAGCACCACATGACCAAGCAGGGCACACCGACGATGGGCGGTTTGGCCATCGTCGTCGCCGCCCTCGCCGGATGGCTCGTGGCCCACCTGCGACGGGGGCTGGCGTTCTCCGACCAAACGATGATCGTCTGGGTCGCGGTGCTGTTCATGGCGGGGATGGGCTTCCTCGACGACTACATCAAGGTCCGCAAGCGCCATAACCGAGGCATCTTCTGGAAACAGAAGAACTACATCACGATGCTCGCCAGCCTGGGCTTCGCATGGTGGTTGTCGTCGGCCACCGGCATCTCCGAGACGATCTCGATCACCCGCGCCGAGGTCGGCATCGAGATCCCGACCTTCCTATGGATCGTGTGGGCCGGGGCCATCGTGTGGGCGACGACCAACGCCGTGAATGTCACCGATGGACTCGATGGACTGGCCGCCGGATCGGCGCTGATGGGCTTCGGCGCGTTCACCGCCATTGCCTACTGGACGTTTCGCAACCCCGACTTCTACCCCGACGTGGTCAACCCGCTCGACATGGGCGTGCTTGCGGCGGCGTTTGCTGGTGGGTGCCTGGGCTTCTTGTGGTGGAACGCTGCCCCGGCGCGGATCTTTATGGGCGATGTCGGCGCGTTGGCGCTCGGAACCGCTCTCGGTTTCTGTGCGTTGACGCTCAACGTCGACCTGCTGCTGATCCTGATCTGCGCAATCAATGTGATGGAGGCTGGTTCCGTCGCGATCCAGATGGGCGTGTTCAAGGCGTCGGGTCGCACCCGGCGGCTGTTCCGCATGTCGCCAATTCATCATCACTTCGAGCTCATCGGCTGGCCCGAGACCACCGTGATCATCCGTTTCTGGCTGATCTCGGCGATCTGCGTGGCGCTGGCGCTCGGCATCTTTATCGCCGACTTCACGAACATCGCGGCGGGTAGCTCATGACTCGGGCACTCGTGTACGGGCTGGCGGTCGCTGGAGAAGCGACGGCCCGCGCATTGCTCGATCGTGGTCTCGACGTGCTCGCCGTGGACGACCGCGTCGATGCCGAACGGGCCGCCGCTGCCGACCGACTGAACATCGATCTCATCGAGGCTCCCGACGATGCGAGGTTGACCACGCTGATCGACGGGTGTGATCTCATCGTGCCCGCGCCGGGCGTGCCTGAGCATCATCGGGTATTCGCCGCCGCAGCCACTCGTGGCGCCGAGGTGGTGTCGGAGATCGAGTTGGCCTATCGGTGGGAGTCGGAGCGCGCGGGCGGGGCGCGCCCAATGCTCGCCGTGACCGGTACCGATGGCAAGACGACCACCACGCTGCTTGCGGTTGAGATGCTGCGCGCCGGGGGCGTGCGCACCGTTGATGCGGGCAACACCGAGACCCCACTTGTGGCTGCGCTCGGCCTCGACATCGACGCCTTCGTCGTTGAATGTACGAGCTTTCGCCTGGCCTGGACATCGCGGTTTCGGCCGGAGGCCGGCGCATGGTTGAACCTCGCTCCGGATCACCTCGACTGGCATCGCTCGCTCGACACGTATCGATCGGCGAAGGCCCGCCTGTGGGCGGCGCAGCGTCGTGACGACGTGGCGATCGGATTTGCCGACGACCCGGTGGTGATGGCCGAGCTGGCACACGTTGTGGCGCGCCGCCGCACGTTCTCGGTCACGAGCGACGAGGCCGACTACTTCTGCGACCGCGCCGGCGACCCCGACGGCGTGCTGACCGGCCCCGACGGACCGTTGGTTGCGTGTACACGGGTTGCCCGCAATCGACCGCACGATCTCTCCAACACGCTTGCCGCGGCCGCACTCGTCCTCGAACCCGGGCTGGTCGATGCCGCGGCCGTTGCCGAAGCGGCTGGTCGCTTCGTTGGTCCCCCGCACCGCCTTGAGCATGTGGGTACGTGGGATGACGTGGCCTGGTACAACGACTCGAAGGCCACTACCCCGCACGCAGCCGCCGCGGCGATCGGCTCGTTCGAGCACATCGTGTTGATCGCTGGGGGGTACGACAAAGGAGTCG
>JBCBSO010000378.1:0-4547 GCA_039819205.1 Actinomycetota bacterium | reverse complement strand
GACCGCAACTGGGAGACGTTCTCTTCGGCGCACGGTTTTGTTATCGGCCCGCCACCGCCAAACGACGTGCCGGCGGTGACACCAGTGACGCCGTTCATCGCAATGGATCCGCCGAACCACACCCCGATCCGTAACACGGTCAAGCCAATCGGCACGCCGCGCAACGTCGGCCTGCTCGAATCGCAAGTTCGGCAGCGGACGATTGACGTACTCGATCGCGTGCCGATCGGTGAGGAGTTCGACTGGGTCGACCAGGTGTCAGTCGAGTTGACCACCGCCCTACTGGCGACGCTGTTCGACTTCCCCTTCGCAGACCGCGCAAAGTTGACCCGGTGGTCCGACGTGTTGTTCACCATCCCCGGCCCTGGCGGGCTGGTCGAGACCGCCGACGAAAAGCGCGACGAGATGCTCGAGGCAGTCGCCTACTTCGAGCGGCTGTGGGACGTGCGACTGCAGACACCGGGCGACGACCTGCTGTCGATGTTCGTCCACGGAGACGCCACCGGTGGAACGCGGGCGATCGACCACATCGGATCGATCATGCTGTTGATCGTCGGGGGCAACGACACCACTCGGAACACGATGAGTGGCAGCGTGCTCGCCCTGAACGAGTGTCCCGACCAGTACGACCAACTCGTGAGTCGTCCGGAACTCATCGCCGGTCTCGTGCCTGAGATCTTGCGCTGGCAGTCGCCGCTCGCCTACATGCGTCGTACCGCCACGTCCGACTACGAGCTGAGTGGAAAGCACATCCGCCGGGGGGACCAGGTGCTGATGTGGTACGTGTCTGGCAACCGCGACGAGGCGATGTTCTCCGAACCGGATCGGATCGACCTCGAGCGCGCCAACGCGGGACGTCACCTCGCCTTCGGCAACGGCATTCACTATTGCGTCGGCAGCCACATTGCCGAACTTCAGCTCCGCGTCCTGTGGGAGGAACTGCTGCCCCGGATGTCCCGCATCGAGGTCACCGGGCGCCCTCAACGTCCGCTCTCGGCGTTCGTCAACGGCTACACATCACTTCCCGTCGTTGCCCACCGTTCATGACGGTACGCCGGGACGGCGTACCACTGGGCTTCTCGGCGTCGAGCGTTGCGGGTTGCGCGAGTAGGCACACCGAGACGCCGCACGCGACTGACGACGCCGAGAACCGGGCGCTTCTCGGGGCCCGTGGTTGCGGGTTGCGCAAACGTGGGCGCCGAGAAACCGCACGCAACCGGTGACGCCGAGAACGCAGACACCTAGCGGCCGGAGTGGCCGAAGCCGCCGCCGCGGTCGGCGCCGTCCAGCTCGTCGGTGACCTGCCAGGCGATGCGGTCGACCGGCATGATCACCAACTGGGCGATGCGATCGCCGCGGGAGACCTCGTAGGCAGCACTCGGATCGGTGTTGACCAACGCCACCTTGATCTCGCCGCGGTACCCGCTGTCGATCAATCCGGGCGCGTTGACGATGCTGATGCCATGCTTGGCCGCCATTCCGGACCGCGGGAGCACGAACCCGCCATGACCGTCCGGTACGGCGATCGAGATGCCCGTGGGGACGAGCGCTCGCCCACCGCCGGCCGCCAACCGTGCTGGCTCACGTGCCACTAGGTCGATTCCGGCGTCGCCGTCGCGGGCGTACTCCGGCAAGGGCAGGTCGAGATCGAGGCGAACGATGGGTACCGAGATCGACACGCCCGGGATCGTACGACCTCGACGGCGTCTGCTACGCCGTGGGCGATGGAGTCGATCACGGCGAGACAGGTGACGGCGGCGCGACCGTTCCGGTTTCCGCTGACCTACGACGAGTGTCGGGCGCGGTTCCGTACGAGCACGCACGCTGCCGGCCTGTCGTGGACGGCGCACCCCATCTCCGCACGCGGTCCGCACGGGCAAGTGCTGACCATCGACGTGACCACGCTCGGTGATCCCGCTGCCGAGCGCGCGGTGCTCGTGCTCGCTGGCGTGCACGGCGACGAGGGATTCTCGAGTTCGGCGATCATGTGCGCAGCGATCGAGCGCTGGTCTGCCAGCCCACCCACGGACGTGCGCGTGGTATTCGTCCACGGCGTCAACCCCTGGGGCATGGCCAATTGGCGACGGCAGAACGAGTCGAACGTCGACCTCAACCGCAACTGGGACCGCGATGGCCGCGACCCCGAGCCCAACGCTGGATACGCCGACCTGCATCATGCGCTGTGTCCCGATGGCGCGCAGCCACCCGACGCCGACTCGTTCTTGGCGGTGACCCGTCGACTGATCGACGAGCGCGGGTACGGCTGGGTGAAGGCGGCGGTCACCGAGGGGCAGTACACCCACCCCGACGGTCTGTACTACGGGGGCGCGCACACCGAGGAGTCGACGCACCTCGTCGCCGACATCGTCGCCGAGCGCCTCGCCGGCGCACGCGAGGTCCTCGTTGTCGATCTGCATACCGGCCATGGCGAGTTCGGCACGTACACGTTGCTGTCGGTGGCCCCGCCGGGCAGCGCCGACGATGCGTGGATCCGTGCGGCCTTCGATGCATCGTGCGTGGAGAACACCACCGAGCCCGACACGACGTCGCCCCCCAAGCGTGGCCAGATCGCGCTCGGACTTCACGCCGTGGTCCCGACCGCTCGTTCGTGGCGCACCGTGACCTTCGAGCTTGGAACCGTGTCGGACACCCGGATGATCCTCAACGAACGCGCCGAGCACTGGGTGTGGCACCACGGCGACCCCACCGATCCGGCCTACGCCGACATCCTGTGGGAGCACCGCTGCGGCTCGACACCCGACGACCCCGATTGGGAGCAGGCCGCACTGGTCCATGGCCAGCGCACGCTCGACGATGCGCTCGCGGCAATGGGCAGTGTGCGCTGATCGCTGGCACGCCGTACGCTTCGCCAATGCGGTCGAGTTCGTCGACCGCCCAAGGAAAGGAACTCCCGCGTGAGCATGTTCGACAAGGCCAAGGATCTCGCTTCGTCCAACAAGGACAAGATCAAGGACGGGATCGACAAAGGCAAGGGCATGATCAAGGGCAAGGTCGGCGGCCACGACGACAAGGTCGACCAGGGCGCCGAGATGGCCAAGGATGCCCTCGACAAGCTCGACGACGGCGACGCCGAGTCGTCGAACAGCTGACCTCGCCGATTACCAGCATCCCGACCGTGCGGGCCTGGCGATGACCTCATCGCATCAGCGCCCACCGTCGGTGAACTCGCTGGCCACCCGGTACGCCGACTCTGGGGTTCCGCACCCCGTGCTCGTCGACCTCGCCCGTCAGGCGATCGCCGACGGCGCCGTCGACGACCTGGGCGACCGCGTCAGCGCATTCGCTCGCTCGTTGCTCACTCCGGTGATCAACGCCACCGGGGTGCTGCTGCACACCAACCTCGGGCGGGCGCCGATCGCGTTCGAGTCACCGGCGGAGCCGCTGACCGTCGAGTTCGACCTGGCCACCGGCGAGCGCGGCTCGCGCCAACGCGCCGTAGGTTCGCTGTTCGCTCGGCTGTGTTCGACCGAGGCCGCGATGGTGGTCAACAACAATGCCGCCGCCGTGCTGCTCGTGCTGGCGGCGCTGGCCGAGCGGCGCGACGTCCCCGTGAGCCGCGGCGAGAGCGTGGAGATCGGCGGCTCGTTCCGCGTGCCCGACGTGATGGAGCAGGGCGGCGCCCGTCTGATCGACGTGGGCACCACCAATCGCACCCGGCTCGACGACTATCGCCGCGCCGTCGAGCGTGCCGACGTCGACGCCGCGCTGGTGCTCAAAGTGCACCCGAGCAACTATCGCATTGACGGATTCGTCGAGGACACGTCGGTGGCTGAACTCGCCACACTCGACGTACCGGTCGTGGCCGACATCGGCAGCGGCCTCATCGATGCCGATTGTCCGTGGCTGCCTGGCCCCCCGCCGGCATGGCTCGCCGACGAGCCCGCAGCGGTGCAGAGCCTCCGCGACGGCGCATCGCTCGTCACGTTCAGCGGCGACAAGTTGTTCGGTGGGCCACAGGCAGGAGTGATCGCTGGACGCCGTGACCTCGTGGAGCGGTGTATGCGTCATCCGCTCGCGCGAGCGTTGCGTCCAGGGAGCCTTGTGCTCCTGGCGATGCAGGCCACGGCGCTCGCCTATCTCGATCGCACAGTCGCTGAGCGCGTGCCGTTCTGGACGATGGCCGCCGCGACGCAGGCCACCCTCGAAGCGCGGGCGGTGGCGATCGTCGACGCGATCGACGCCCCGTCGGCGCGTGCCCTGCCCACCGAGGCGTTGCCCGGAGCGGGATCGGCGCCGGGGGTGACGATGCCGTCGTGGGGCATCGAGTTGTCCGGCGATCACGTCGACGCGCTGCGTGCCCAACCGTCGCCGGTGATCGCTCGACGCGTCGACGACACCACCGTGCTCGACCTGCGCTCGGTGCAGCCCGCCGACGACCCGCTGCTGATCCGGGCGATCGACGACGTCGCGTCGTGAGCGTCATCGCCACCGCCGGCCATGTCGATCACGGCAAGTCGACGCTCGTTCAGGCGCTGACCGGCACCGACCCCGACCGACTCGAAGAAGAACAGCGGCGGGGACTCACG
>JBCBSO010000377.1:0-4563 GCA_039819205.1 Actinomycetota bacterium | reverse complement strand
CCCGCACGATCGAGCTCGGTGAAGCCGTCTATTGGAGCCGCAGCCGCGGGGAGCTCTGGCACAAAGGCGCGACGCGCAGCCAGATCGCGTCCTGATCGTCGTCGACCAGAATCTCTTTCACCTTCTGGACCAGACCGCTCGTCGCGCCTTTGTGCCAGAGCTCCCCGCGGCTGCGGCTCCAATAGACGGCTTCACCGAGCTCGATCGTGCGGGTGAAGGCCTCGCGGTTCATGTTGGCCACCATCAGTACCTCACCGGTCTCGTGATCGGTGGTGACGACGGGGATCAGGCCTTCCTCGTTGAACTTCGGGGCGAGTGCCGTGCCTTCTTCGACCTCGGCGACGTCGGTACGCGGTGCAAACACGAACAAAACGCTACCCGCACCGCTCCAGAGTGGTGTGCAGAGTGGTGTGCTCCCGCCCGACGAGCACACTCCGGCGATACTGTCCACTCCGTGCCTGAGGGAGCGGTAACGAGTTCCGGACAGTTTCCTGCCGTACGCCTCCGGAGAACTCGTCGATTCGGATGGACGCGTGCGCTCGTTGGCGAACAACGATTGCACCCGAGCGACTTGATCTGGCCCGTCTTCGTCCACGGCGGCACCGACGCACACGTCCCTGTGCCGTCGATGCCTGGCGTCGTTCGATACTCCCTCGACGCAGTCGTCGATGCGGTCGGCGCAGCGGTCGAGCTGGGGATCCCCGCCGTTGCCGTATTCCCCGCGACCGAGCCCGAGAAGAAGACCCCACTCGCGGAAGAAGCGGTGAACCCCGACAACTTGGTGTGCCAAGCGCTGCGACGGCTCACGGATGCCTTCGGCAGCGAGATCGGACTGATCGCCGACGTTGCGCTGGATCCGTACTCGAGTCACGGTCAGGACGGTCTCGTGCGCGATGGCTATGTGGTCAACGACGAGACGCTCGAGGTGCTGTGCCAGCAGGCGGTGGTACAGGCCGAGGCCGGGTGCGATGTGGCCGCGCCCTCCGACATGATGGACGGCCGTGTTGGCGCCATTCGCCAGGCGTTGGACGCCGCCGGACGCGACGACGTGCTCATCATGTCGTACGCGGCGAAGTATGCGTCAGCCTTCTACGGCCCGTTCCGAGACGCTGTCGGCTCCTCCTCCAACCTCGGATCCGGCGACAAGAACACGTACCAGATGAGTCCGGCGAACGGCGACGAGGCGATCCGTGAGGTCGCCCTCGACATTCAGGAGGGCGCCGACATGGTGATGGTCAAGCCCGGGATGCCGTACCTCGACGTGGTCCAACGCGTCAGCAGCACGTTCCAATTACCGACATTCGCGTATCAGGTGAGTGGCGAGTACGCCATGCTCGCTGGCGCCGCCGACCACGGCTGGCTCGACCGCGACCGCGTGATGCTCGAGAGCCTCATGTCGTTCAAGCGGGCAGGCGCCGCCGGTGTGCTCACATACTTCGCCGTCGACGCCGCCGCGCTCCTCCGCTAGCGGCGCGTCCAACAAGTGCCAGTTCAATCGGCACAACTAGTGTTCCGCACATGGAACTGCACCTGCTCGGCACCGGCTCTCCGATCCCCGACCCGAATCGGGCTGGACCGACCGCGCTCGTCAAGGCCGGCGACACAAACATCCTCCTCGACGCGGGTCGTGCGGTGGTGATGCGGATGGCCGGCGCAGGCACCACGCCGGCGAACCTCAGCGCGGTGTTGATCACCCACTTCCATAGTGATCACATCGCCGCGCTCAACGACGTACTGACCACGCACTGGGTAATGACCCAAGGCAACGGCGTGCTCAAGATCTTTGGACCGCCAGGTATCGACCAGCTGGTCCAGCGCACCCTGGCGATGCTCGAACCAGACATCGGCTATCGGATCGCTCACCACGAGCAGCTCACCGAGGGCCCAAAGGTGGACGTCACCGAGCTCGAGGCGGGCGACTCGTTCACCGTCAACGACGTCTCTGTGACGACCGCGGCCACCGAACACCCTCCGGTGTTTCCGACGATCGGCTATCGACTCGAACATGACGGCGTTGCAGCAGCGTTGGTCGGCGATACGAACCCATGCGCGGGGGTCGACACGCTGGCAGCCAACGCCGACGCGTATCTCCAGTCGGTGATCCGTAAGGACCTGGTGCCGTTGATCCCGAACGACATGATTCAGGACATCCTCGACTACCACTCCGGGGTGGTCGAGGCCGCCCAGACCGCGGCCCGAGTGGGCGCGAAGCGCCTGCTGTTGACGCACATGGTGCCGCCGCCGCCTCCCGACCAGTACCCCGACTGGGTCGCCCGCGCCGCAGAGCACTTCGACGGCGAGATCATTCTCGGTGACGACCTCACCATGGTGACGTTCTGAACGATCACCGACCGATGGGGAGCGAAGAGCGCAACACTGCGGCACCGGGCAGCGACGCCGAACCCCCGCCGCTCTACCGCGACGTCGACGCGACACAGCGCAACGAGCGTCTCCTCGACACAATGGACGCCACAGCGTCGTGGGCCGCAGTGCGCGAGCTGCGCTCGTGGTGTGAACCGGCAATCACCGCCGGCGACTCGCTGCTCGATGTCGGTTGCGGTCTCGCCGAGGAGTCGATCCGACTCGCCACCCGCCACCCTGCGCTCGCTGTCACCGGCCTCGACGTCAGCAGCGAGATGATTGCGATGGCACAGCAACGAGCGAGCGGGCGATCCACGGCAATCGAGCTGCGCGTCGGCGATGCAACCGCGCTGCCGTTCGACGACCACGAGTTCGATGCCGTGCGCAGCGAGCGCATGCTGCAGTGGCTCGACCAACCCGAATCGGCGCTGCATGAGATGGTGCGCGTGGCCGCTCCCGGCGGCACGATCGCCCTCATCGACACCGACTGGCGAACGTTCGTCACCTCGGTCGGCGACGGCACCGCCGAACAGATGCTCGGCGGCCCCTCCCCCACGTCATCCGCGGGAGGACGCTTGCGCTCGTGGGCACATGCAGCTGGGTTGGTCAACATCGAGAGCCACGCCGCAGTGCATCACACGCATCGTGTGCTCGGCGACGGCACCGACGGCCTCATTCCCTTCGACCAGTTCATCGAGCTGCACACCGCCCGGGGACACGCCCGGGAAGCGGTCGAGCACTACATCGCCGAGCTCCGTCGACACTCCGCCGATGGAACGCTCAGCTTGTCACTCACCATGTGGGCGGTGACCGCAACCGTGCCCGAGCGCGCCCGTACCGACTAGGTGCGGTGTCAGCTCGGGAGCGGGTCAGGGAGGAGCCGCCACTTCTTTGGCCCAAGCGCGATTTCCGCCTTGGTCAGCAGACACGCATCGAACTCGGCAGCGATAGCTGCTTCGTCCATGTCGATGCCGATCACCACGATCTCCTGGCGACGATCGCCCCAAGGGCCTTCCATGACCGACTCGATTTCTGCCCGCGCCTCCGGATCGGTCGGCCACTCCGACTGGGCGACTGCCGACCACCAGTACCCCACCGGCCGATACCCCGTCGTACGTCCTGCCTTGGAGATCTCCCACGCGTGCTGCGGACGGGTCGCAATCCAGGAGAAGCCCTTCATCCGCAACACACTCGGCCACTCCCTGGTGAGCAACGCCTTGAGTCGCTTCGGGTGAAACGGGCCTCGGGCGCGCCACACGAAGCTCGTCACCCCGTATTCCTCGGTCTCGGGGTTCTCCTCGCCACGCATCGTCGCCATCCACCCGGCGGCCTCCGACGCACGTTCGAAGTCGAACCGCCCGGTGTCGAGCACCTCGTCGAGTGCGACCTGGCCGAACGAGGTGGTCGTGACTTCCGCTCCGGGGTTGAGCCCACGCAAGATCGCGACGAGCCGCTGGAGGTCGTCTTCGGACACGAGATCGGTCTTGTTCACCACGATGATGTCGGCGAACTCCACTTGGTCGATCAACAGGTCGGCGATCGTCCGCTCGTCTTCTGGCCCCAGGCCAATCCCTCTCGTTTCGAGAAAGTCACCGGCGTCGTAGTCGTGGAGGAACGCCGCTGCGTCGACCGTGGTCACCATCGTGTCGAGCCGGGCGATGTCTGACAGCGCAACACCGAGTTCATCGGTGAACACGAAGGTCTCGGCCACTGGAAGCGGTTCGGAGATGCCGGTCGACTCGATGAGCAGGTAGTCGAAACGACCTTCGCGGGCGAGCTTGGCGACTTCGTCGAGGAGGTCCACGATCGACTTCGCCTGGCCGGCCAGTGCCTGTCCCGACCGCTCACGTTCCGCCAGCTTGGTGAAGTCCGGATCACGCCCGAAGGACTTCAGACCCTTCCGCAGTTCGTCGAGCCGCCCCCCCTCGAGCGGTGGCAGCAGGTCGGATGGTGACTGAACGACCCCAACCTCGCTCTGGTCCCGAAGCGCCTCCGCCTGCTCGCGCGCCTCGTCAATCCCCTCGGCGCTGACGTAGGCGAGCAAGGGGCTGAACAGCCCGTCGTGCTCCAGCGTCTTGAGGGCCTTCGCCGAGTCCAGCTGCTGCGGAATGAAGTCGAGATGGCGAGGGCTGTAGGCAACGCGGCCCGCCCCTGCGAGCCCCATACCGGTCAGTCCTAGCGCGCCCCCGAGCAACAGCAGGG
>JBCBSO010000376.1:0-4565 GCA_039819205.1 Actinomycetota bacterium | reverse complement strand
CGCCGCCGAGTCGAACGCCGCCGAGTCGAATGCCGACGAGCCGGCCGCTCGTGAGATCGTGGTCGGTGATGCCGCGACGGACACCGTCGTGCAGGTTGACGCCGCGGCCGACGGCGTTGGCGTCGGCGAGTCGGCGGAGTCGGCCGCCACGGCCCAGTCTGGACGTCTCGGTCGCCCGCTCATGATCGCCCTCGCAGTGGCCGGGTTCGCCGCGATGACCCTCGAGATCGGCAACGGCGACTGGGCCGCGTTCCGCCTCGGCGACGACCTTGATGCTGCGGCCGGCGTGGCCAGCGCAGCCTTCGTCGCCTTCACGGTGGGGATGACGATCGGAAGGTTTGGCGGCGATTTCGTGCTCGTGCGCATCGGCGGTCGGCGGCTTGCCCAGGTCGCCGCCATCGTCGCCGGCGTCGCCTCGGCGGTGGCCACGTTGGTGCCGGTGACCGCAGCGGCATTCGTCGGGTTCGTCGTCGCCGGGCTCGGCGTGTCGGTGCTGTTCCCTGGCTTGTACGACGCGGCGGCACGCACGCCGAACGGCTCGGGGTTCGCCTCGATGCTCGTCGGGCAGCGCTCGGCCACGATCGTGGTGCCGCTGGCGATCGGCGCGCTCGCCGACACGCCAGCGCTCAACATCGGCCAGGCGATGGCGATCATGTTGATCCCCGCCGCTGTCGCCTCATTCGCCGCGACCACCGCACTATCGCGCTGAAAAACCGGGGATTTCCGGCGCGTGGCGCCGGAAATCGCGACAATTTCTGGCTGGCGTTCAGAGGTCCGTGACGTGGAGGTGGAAGTCGGCGTGTTGCCAGGTGTTGAGCGCGCCGACGCCGTCGGTGAGCAGGGCGCGGGCCAACTCGCCTTTGGCGGCCTTACCCCAATGTCCGCCGGCTTTGCCGTCGGCGGTGCGCAGATCGACGCGTTGCGCGCCGACCTCGGCGAGGGCGTCGGGATCGAGCGCCGCTCGGTGCTCGAGTGGGAGCAGGTCGATCACGGTACGCCGCGGCCGTCCACGCTTGACCGTGGTGACGAGGGCGGCAGAGAGCTCGTCGCGCCACCACGTCGAGAGCTTGCCGAGCGGGGGGAGTGACGCCGACATCTTCAGGCGGTAGTCGGGGACCGGGTCGTCAGCGCGCACCAATCCGAGCAGTCCCGACACGACGATGATGCGCCGTCGATTCGTCGCCCCGATCGTGCCCGGGTCGAGCGCGTTCCACACGACGCCGGTGTATCGCCGCCATGCCGGAAGCGTTGGCGCGCCGATCACGGTGCGGTTGGCGACCTGGCCCCGATCGAGTGCCGGTCCGCGCACGCCCAACATTCGGGCGTCACCGCCACCCGCAGCGCCGAGGGCCTGCACCACCTGCATGCGAGTGGCGGCCAACGGCATGCCGAACGCGCCCTCCGATGGCTCCCACGCGGCGCCGGATCCATCAGAGGCCTTGCCTTCCGACGGCGGAAGCAGCAAGATTGGAACGTTGTTCGAAAAAGCAGTCGCGGCGCGAGTCACTGCGACACCATGCCTCCTAGGGTGAGATTGATGCGAGTACACCTCGATGCCGAGAAGTGCCAGGGCCACAACCGCTGTTATGCCCTCGCACCCGAATTGTTCGACGTCGACGACTACGGCCAGGCCGTATTGCTCGTCGAGGGTGACGTGCCTGCCGACCTGGAAGACAAGGCTCGACTCGCTGCGTCGAACTGTCCCGAGTACGCCATCACGATCACCGACTGACACTGACCGACTCAGCGACTGACCAACTCACCGATTCAGCGATTGACCGACTGGACACCGATTCCGGGGGGAACGATGACCGACACCGCCGAAAACAGCACGAAAGACAACGCGGCGAGCAGCTCCGAGAACGCGGCGGCCGACGATGGGTTGCCCATTATCGGCGACTCGCCTGAAGGCACCGATCTGTGGGAGCGCGTGCCGTACAACGCCGACGACTACGGGGATGTCGAGGATTGGACGACCGACTTCGATCAGGCCAACCCCGAGTACAACCCGAACGCTCCCGAGATCTGGAAGCAGCTGCGCGATGGCGGGTGTCCGGTCGCTCACTCCGACCGCTACGGCGGGATGTGGGTACCGGTCACGCACGAGACCGTGCATGACGTGGCCTACGACACCGACAACTTCACCAGTCGCAGCGTCGTCGTGTCCACGTTGCGCCCCGGCGACCTCTCTTTGCCGGCGCCGATCGGTGGGGCCCCACCGATCACCAGCGATCCGCCCTTCCACAACACCGCCCGACGCATCCTGCTGCCGCCGTTCGCGCCCAAGAAGATCGCGGCACTCGAACCGCAGGTGCGCGAGTTGTGCAACCAGCTGCTCGACGACATGGGCGACCTCGAGCCGGGCCAGTCGGTGATCGATGCTGCGGTGCAGTACGCGCAGCACATCCCCATCCGCGTGATCGGCGAGATGCTCGGGTTCCCGTCAGAAGACGAGGACCTGTTCCGCGAGTTCATTCACAACACGCTCGAGCGTGTGAACGAGGATCCGCGCGAGCGTCAGGTCGACGAGGAGAAGCGACTCGACCTGTACATCCAACGCCAGGTCGAAGAGCACATCGAGAACCCGCGTGACGACCTCACCAGCTACCTCATCGATCTGGAGATCGACGGCGAAAAGCTGCACCCCGATCACGTCACCGGCACGATCATTCTGTTGCTGATCGCGGGTACCGACACGACGTGGTCGGCGATCGGCTCGTCGCTGTGGCACCTCGCCCAGAACCCCGACGACATCACCCGCCTGCGCGAGGACCCCGAGGTGATGACGTTCGCGGTCGAGGAGTTCCTCCGGGCCTACGCCCCAGTCACCATGTCGCGCCTGGTGGCCAAGGATCACGACTTCCATGGCTGCCCGATGAAGAAGGACGACTGGGTGCTGCTGCCGTTCCCCGCGGCCAACCGCGATCCGAAGGAATACGAGGATGCCGATCGGTTCATCATCGATCGAGAGCAGAACCGTCACGCCGCATTTGGTCTCGGTATTCACCGGTGCCTCGGATCGAACCTGGCGCGCCTCGAGCTGCAAGTGGCGATCGAAGAGTTCGTCAAGCGCTTCCCGGCGTTCGAGCTGGCGGGCGACACTCGATGGAGCGTCGGGATGATCCGCGGGCCGCGCGAGATGCCGGTGCGCATCCTGGAAACCGCCTGACGTTCAGGCCGTACTCGGCCGGGCGCACATCGGCGCCACCACTAGCCGACCACTGCGGCCGCCAGCATTGCTGCACCGATCGCGGCTGCGGCGGTCGCGATCGCGTACGGCGGGCCCCACCGCCATCCCAGACGACGTACTTCGAGCGCAAACGATGAGTAGGTCGTGAATGCGCCGCAGAACCCGACGCCGAGCACCGTTGTTGTTGCCGCACTGAGATTGGCCGCGACCAGCGCGCCGAGCAGTGCGCTACCGACGACGTTCACGGCGAGCAAGGCAGCCCACGTGGCCGCCACCTGATGCACCAGGTGTCGTCCGATGGCGCCGCCCGCTGCGGCGACGGCGAACAGCGCGCCGGTAGCGATTGCGTTCACTCGATCGACCGCCGCGGTACTGGCGGCTCCACCGCACGTCGCGCGCCGGCGAGGGTGGCCGCAGCGCCCCCGAGCAGCGTCGTGCCGACATAGAGGGCGGCCAGCGCGGGTCGCCCTGCGTCGAACAACTGGTCGACCTCGACGGCGAAGGCCGAGTACGTGGTGAATCCACCGAGCGCTCCGGTGACCAAGAACGACCAGCGCGGCGATCCCGGATCGATGAAGGCAGCGGCCAATCCGATCAGGGCACAGCCGAGCAGGTTGACGACGAGCGTCGGCCACGGCCACGCCCCGACGGGGGTGTCGCCCCACGCCGCACCGCCGAGCTCGTCGATTGCCCATCGGCCGCCGGCGCCGATCGCCCCGCCGATGCCGATGACCAGCAGTTGCGGCGCCGATTCATACCCACTTCTCACCACCGCCGGCCACACTATGGGCATGGCGGAACACGGCAACGGTGAAGTCGACGGTGCATCGGTGCTGATCGCCGAAGACGATCGCGCCGTGCGCAACTCGCTCGAACGGGCGCTGGTGCTCGAGGGGTACGCGGTGACCACTGCGGTCAACGGCGCCGAAGCGCTCGATTCGATACGTGCCAGCGAACCCGACGTGCTCCTGCTCGATGTATCGATGCCGATCGTCGATGGGCTCACCGTGAGTCGTGTCCTGCGCGCCGAACACAGTCGGTTACCGATCTTGATGCTGACGGCGCGCACCGACACCAGCGACCGCGTCGCCGGCCTCGACGCCGGCGCCGACGACTACCTCCCCAAGCCGTACGACCTTGGCGAATTGCTGGCCCGTTTGCGCGCCCTGCTGCGTCGCTCGAGCTACGACCGTCCCGACGGCGAGTCGGCGGCAGCGCTCACCGTGGCGGATCTGCGCGTCGACCCCGCAGCACGTCGAGTGGTCAAGCACGATGCCCTGGTGTTCCACGAGGAGCTCGAGCAGATCGAATTCGGTCTTCGACAGCTCGATCTCGCGTTCACCGCGAAACACTCGACGTGCTGCGGGGTCGACGC